>JASJDA010000141.1 GCA_030065755.1 Prochloraceae cyanobacterium
GCCCTATATTTACTTTTTTCTGAACTGGAAACAGCAACAGCAGCATTAGTTGCTCCGTCTACCATTAATCTACGTATAAACAACTAGCTGTTAGATTAATTAATAACAGTGACATCCAGGGCGAAATCGCTATAAAATCTATTCCTCAACTTAGTCAGAAATTGTCATCCTAACTGGATTGGGAATAGCCCTAGGAACAGGGCTATCAAGAAAAAACGGAAAAACATCTTCAGGGCCAAATCTTCTCCCGATGAGTAAACGAAATTAACAATACTAATGCAGAGAGGAAAATTACAGACTTAATTAGTAAATCCACCTCGACCCGTAAATTGTTGTCGTTCATGGTGCGGTTATCTCCCAAAATGTCTAAGTCCCGATAATCAGTAGATGGAAACGTTTTTTAGCTGGCGATCGGGAATGAAAGGCGATCCCTTTGGGATCGCGTGCAGTCAAAAGTAGTTGCGGGGATGGCGATGCGTTGGGGGAAAAACTGCAAAAGTATAGACATTTTCAATTTATGTGCCAATCGACAAGGTTTTTCCTAAACTTAAAGGTAGAGCCGGCGGCTGTCGAGCAATAAGGAGCTATGATCGTGCAGCGGGTGTTGTTGGGAAATAGTGGAATTAAAGTCTCTAAGCTCTGTATCGGGACGGGGACAAGGGCATGGGGAAAAAGCAGCAAGCAGACGCGCCGCTTGGGATTGCAGGGGCTAGCCGATTTGCTAGTTTACGCTTATCACAAAGGAATTACCTTCATTGACACTGCCGACAAATACGGCAGCCATCCTCACGTAAAAGAAGCACTCAACCGCCTTGGGCGAGAAGAGCTGGTAGTGAGCACTAAAACAGCGGCGCGTACCGCCAAGCAGATGAAATCTGACCTGGAGCGCTTCCGTCGGGAATTGGGTACGGACTATCTGGATATTGTCCTGCTGCACTGCATGACGAACAAGAAGTGGAATCTTAAACTGCGTCCTGTGATGGAGGTACTTTCAGAGGCTAAGGAACGGGGAATTGTACGTGCCGTTGGCTGCTCCAACCACGACTACGGTGCTCTAGTAACGGCGGCACAAGAGCCGTGGGTTGATGTGGTCCTCGTTCGCCTCAACCCGAAGGGCTTGTATATGGAAGGGTCGCCAGGGGCAATCGTCTCGGTCATTCAACAGATGAAAGAAAACGGCAAAGGCATTTACGGAATGAAAGTGATGGGAGAAGGTTTGCTAGGGCATAATCCAAAAGCGGCAATTCGCTATCAGCTAGAAGCGCCTGTGGATGCTTTTGTCATTGGCATGGAGAATTTTGAGGAAGTAGATGAGAACGTGCGACTAATAGGAGAGTCAACAATGGTGTACTAATTGCCCTCGTCGATAACGACGAGGAAACCAATGACTTTGATTGTGTATCAGGAGGATTTAACGACGTATGCGAGAATTGGGAAAGCACTAATCGCTCATGAACCTAGAAACTGTCGATGCAAGCAATAGTCACAAGACCTCGATGCCCAACCCCAACTATGAGGTAATTACCTTAGAAAATGGACTCGATGTGATGCTGATTTCCCACCCGAGATACATCAAGTCTGGGGGGGCGATGGCGGTCAAAGTAGGGAACACATCCAATCCAAAAGAACATCTTGGTCTAGCTCACTTTCTAGAGCATATGCTCTTTATTTCCAGCCAAAATTTCCCAGGTATAAATTTTTTTGATAGCTATTTAAATGCTCATGGGGGAGCTTCAAACGCATACACAGACACTGAGCTGACTAATTATTACTTCTGTGTAGACCACGACTATTTTGAAGGAGCGCTGGTGAGATTTGCCGATCTGATTGCCAACCCTCTATTAGACTCTAGCTATCTAGAAAGAGAACTCAAAGCTATTGATTCAGAATTTGCTCATTCCAAGGAGATAGATAGTAGAAGAATTTTGTCAATCAAGAAAGCTCAGAGTAACCCTCAGCATCCCGCCAATCAGTTTGGTTGCGGCAACTGGCAAACTTTGGCCCACACAGGTCGAGACGATTTAATGGGCTTTTATCAACAGCATTACTCCTCTGAGTGCATGAAAATGGTTTTGGTCTCAAATAAACCAATTACCGAATTAAAAAATTTAGCCGCCAAATACTTCTCGATTCTAGAGAAGAGAAAGACCCAGCTTCCTGATTTAAGCGCCCCATTAAGAAATAATGACTTACCTAAAATTATTCGTTATAAATCTTTGAAAAAGGAAAGAAAATTAACCCTCTCTTTTGTGCTGCCAGAATATGCTAGTTTGTCGGCGAGCAAGCCAGAGCGCCTCATTAAATTCCTTCTCGAACACGAAGGACGTCATTCCTTAGCCAAGTACTTAAAAGATAAAGGACTGATAAGGGAGCTTTGGACTTGGTCCTATACTGAAAGTTTTGCTTCAGAATTTGAAATTGAGTTGGTGCTCACAAAGCTTGGTGAGCAAAGAAGCGATGAAATTATCAGAGACATCAATGCATATATACGAGTATTGAGCTCCATACCCCTACCAAAACATATAACGGCCGCCGACCTCAGTGTCTTCTCGAAGCAGCTTATTGACAAAGGGTTTGTCAAAGGAATTGTCTATGGCAATTTAGAGAAAAAGGGTGCAACTGAACTAGTTTCTCAGGTGCTTACTCAGTTAAACTATGAGCCTGAATATCCTCACTATGCTGATTCGAGAAGCCATATTGCCCTAAGGGAGGGAACTAACATTTATCTGCACCAAAACTTGACCAAAAACAACGCCATGGTTGAAGTGACCGAAATTGGTTATCCTACTATCTCCAAAATTGCCAAAGCGCGGCTTTTGGAGATAGTCTTAGACAAGAGTTTTTACCAGGAACTGAGAACCAATCGGCAACTAGGATATTTTGTCAAATCTTTTGCTATTGAGAAAGAGGATTATTTAGGCCAAGCCTACGTCATTGATTCGGAAAAAACATCTCCCAACGACGCCTATCTAGCCGTGCAAGAATGGAAGCAAAAAGCGACTCAAATGATTGAGACCATGAGCGATGCTAGTTTTTTTGACTATAAACAATCCCTCATCGTCGAGCTAAGAGCACCCCCACAAAGCATGTCCGATTATTGCTCATACTTTTACTATTTAGCCATTGAGAAAAAAGGAAATTTCCATTGGACAAATGAGCTGGCCGCCTCAGTCAAGCAGCTTTCAAAGGATGAATTTGCACAATTTGCTTGTCAGATTTTAGATAAAAGTCAGTCTAATTCTCTAGCTGTCTTTTCCTTTGCCTCCCAGCAGCCTCCGGTTGCTGTACCTGGGGTAGAAGTCATTCGAGATGGGTTAGCATTCAAGCAACTAGGAGCGGTCATCGAACCTGAGTCAAACGGGCCAATCCCATCTGGCAGAGGCGCTCTGCCTCTGACCTGAATCAGTACCCAAGTGTTGTCCCGAGGGAGACGCTTTTCTAGTTGCCAGTTGATAGTCTTGGCAGAAATATTATTCAGGTTAGATTTTTCGTCGTATATAACGATAAAAGCCACAAAATCTTTCTTTAAATAGACAATTTAACTTGACTATTCAAATATACACGATTGAGTATGGAAAACATCAACTATGAATATATTTATAGTCACAGTAGGTTCACGAGGAGATGTTCAACCTTATGTGGCATTGGGTAAAGGCTTAAAAAAAAGGGGACATTCAGTAACGATCTGTACCTGTTCCAACTTTGAATCATTTATCACGCTTGCATGGTTTGAATTATGGATATATGAACGATGGTGTTATAAAACTGATGAATTCAGAAGCGGGTCGAGAAGCGATGGAAAACGCTGGCAATTTCTTTGGTTTGATTAAAACGATACTGACATTGCTTAAAGAGCTCAAAGCGCTCAATAGAGAAATGCTCAAAGATTCATGGAATGCAGCGCAAGCAGCAAAACCCGAGCTCGTAATTTTCCATCCCAAGGCTATGGGTGGGTCTCACATTGCGGAAAAACTAGGTGTTCCAGCAATAATGGCTGTTTTGGTGCCCGTGATTGTTCCCACCGTAGAATCTGTTGCCATTGGGTTTCCCAATTGTCAACTTGGACCCTTGTACAACAAACTTTCCTATACAGTGTTGCATAAAGGCTACCATGCTTACGATGACATAATAAACGAATTCCGTCAGGAGCAACTGGGGATTGTTAAAATACCATTATCGACAAGTCCGATACAAATGGCAAACGGAAAACCAATTCCAGTTCTGCATGGCTATAGTGAACTGGTTTCACCACGCCCAAGGGATTGGCCTAATACAGCCTATGTAACTGGTTATTGGTTTTTAGCTGAAAAAAGTAATTGGCAAGCTCCAGTCGAATTGATAAATTTTCTGGAAGCAGGTGAAAAGCCGGTTTATGTTGGATTCGGGAGCATGGCCGGACTTAACCCGCAACGAATGGCTAATCTTGTTGTTGATGCGCTACAGAAAGCTTCGGTACGGGGCATCATTGCAACTGGTGGGGGAGGAATGGAAGCCAGCAATCTAAGGGAAACCATTTTCAAGATCGATCGGGTTCCCCATAGTTGGCTCTTTTCTCGCGTAGCGGCTGTGGTACATCATGGCGGCGCGGGAACAACAGCAGCTGGGTTACGCGCAGGCGTACCTACAATCGTATGTCCTTTTATGGTTGACCAGCCTTATTGGGGAGAACGGGTTTATGCTCTGGGTGTAGGTACTAAACCTATTCCACAAAAGAAATTGACAGCGAAGAAACTAGCTGAAGCTATTCGAGAAGTAACAACAGATCAAGTAATTCGACAAAATGCCAAAACTTTGGGGGAAAAAATCCGCTCATTGACGGTATTACAAATGCAATCGCCATTAGAGAAAGTGTCGCACAGCCAAGTTAAGTAGGGTGTTGATTGGGACAGCTGAATCGTCAAAGTTAATGGTAGAGACCAGCCAAAACGCAAATCTAAGCCAGATATCAACAATAATTTATGATTATCAAGCTCTTTAGAGAAAGACAGGCTAATACATACTAACCTAGAAATCTATGCTTGACCCACAAGTCCTAGAAGCAAGACTCTCAGTGACTTTCCGCAGTTGGTAAATTAGGTCGAGCTCTGGTATTACCTAAGTTTGATGCGCCCAAGCAAAATCACTTCAACTGTAGAAATACTTAGAAAAACCGCCCACCACTTAGTCCTTTCCTTTTGAAAGTTTCTGTGGAGATGATTTTTGTTGTGGGGCAGAAGCCGAGGGTTTGGGTTTAGTCGGACGGCTCTCCATCGCAATAGAGAGGTTTGCCGCCGAATGTTTCTCTGACGGTAGGCTGTTTGCACCCCTTGCAGATGAACTTATAGATGCGGGTGTGAATTAGTCTGTGATGGGCTCTGACGGTATATTCGCGAACATAGACGTATTTGCTGGACATACAAGAGGTTAAGCTGAAGTTTTAATTCTTTTGAGTTTTTCAGCAATGGCTTGTTCAATAAATTGTGTTAGGGTTATTCCTTCTTCTTTGGTATATTCCCTTAATTCTGCGTCTAGATCCTTTAACAGTCTGATACCAATAGGCTTATCACTACGAATCCCATCCCACTGATTTTTACCACTGGGATTACCAACATGACCTTTAGGCGCACCTTTTTTGTTGGTTATTTTTTTAGGCATTCGTTTAACTGAGACTTGGCAATACACATTTTAAGTATATCTTGTCAAACTAGGGAGTAAAAATTTGTGTTCAATTTAGATATGCCCTGTTTAACAAGGTGTATGCTGAGCTGATTGAACCAGGGTGAAATGGTAAGTAAATTAAATCACTTAACCACGTTTAACAAGGTATTATCGAGATATGAATCGAGTTGGAGAACTTGATTAAACCCCTAAGCTGCGGCAACAGCAAAGGGATAAACAAATCAAAATAGGTAGTATTTTAAATGTTTGATTTCTATCTAAGTGTAGCTCAACAACCTCGAGAACTACAAGATCTCGATGAGTGGTCAAATCAAAAAGATCCTAACGGCGATGCTTATAGTGCAGGGGAATCTGATTCCATCATTGGTGCTGAGCCAGAGCCGCTCGTTGATAACCAATAAATATTATTGGTCGGGATATCAATCAAAGCAGTTTGAGTATTATTGCTGTAAATACGGGATTGAAATAGAAACAGAATTCTCAAAACTGATTAGAGAGAAATATTATTTTCTCTCTAATTAATATGGCACATTAATACATCTCATTAGATAGAAAAAGCCGGAGATGGAAGAGGATTATTGTGCCTTTTTTGAAAGCCTTAAATCGAGACTAAGCAAAAACAATTCAAGACAAAAGGAAGCACGTCGATGTTTATAAATGGATTCGATTTGCCAGAAAGTAATAATGGAATAGTTTATTTTCCTGGCAGTCCCAGAGAATACAGGGTCGATTGTAAAGCCGGAATATTCAAAATTGGAGAAACAGATATGGTGGGAAATTCTTTAAAAATGGAGGTATTAGGATGTTATCCTTTCAAGAAAAAAATCTTTAACTATCCACGTCAACCTTGGCTAGAGGTGTTCTTTATTGATAAAGACAATGGCTTCAGCAATATCCTCTTCAAAACTGAGTCGATAAATAACTTTATAGAACTGATCAGGAAGCTAACATTAATATCTCAAACAATTTCCACACAAATAGTCACTGCAATGAGATGTTTTTATTTTTAAAGAGGAACCCTTCAATAGCAGTTAAGTTATAAACGAAGTAATAAAGTTATCGTAAAAGGGTTCCTCTTTAAAAATAATACTTTTAGAGACCGTCAAACGACAAAGCGATCGAGGAACATACTATGCTGTTGAATTTAGTGCGAGTGATAATAAACCAGAGCGAATAAAACAACTAATTGAGTTTACCAAAAGTCAGGGCAATCAATTATATTCATCGCGATTTGCTGATCATGTTAGTGAAGTGCAAGTAGTTGAACTAGAACAATTACCTCCAGCTAATAACCAAAAGAAATTAATTAAGAACTCTCAGCAAGTAGAAGATTTCTAAATCTTTAACTACTGAAGTAGTCGATGAAAAGTGGGCGAATAAGTAAAAAAAAAATTCGCCCACGAGAGAATTACTAATTTAAGGAAAATTTAACAATTTAACAGGCAGTAAAAACCTTTGTGGGAGAAGCGATCGCTAATTGACGCGCCGCACAGTGCTTCGAGATTGATAAATCCAAGTTTATAATCGAGAAACCAAATTGAAGATCTCTACGAGATCCGCGTAGCGGCGCGAGAAACTAAATTGGCGATTGAGAAACCAAGCTGGCGATCGCCAGGAGACGATCGTGAATTGTCAAGCGATCGAGAAAACCAAATGACGATCGTGAAATCCAGATGGCGATCTCTCCGAGATCCGCGTAGCGGCGCGCGGAATCAGCAGAGGCATTAAAGTCTTTAATGAAGCAACAAAAAACAGCTTTAAATTATGCTAAAGTACAGGCGTTATATCTCATCAAAATCAAAGCTGTAGAAACTGTAAGATACCTGGCAGTAAATATGGTCAGATCGGAATCAACAACTCACTCTTGGTTACAGTTATATCGTGAAGGAGGACTGGAAAAATTATTAGAAACTCCGCCGAAAGTGGGGAGGACTAAAAAATTAGATGTAGAAACAGTAGCAGAAATACAAAAAGAATTATCAGATCCTGAAGGGTTTAACAGTTATAAGGAAATTCAACTCTGCCTTTATAGTTGTCACGATCGCTATATAAGTTACTCATCAATTCATAGAATTGTCAGGTATGAATTAAAAAGTAAGTTAAAAGTTCCGCGACCAACACATGAAAAACAAGAACCAGGTGTAATTGAGGGGTTTAAAAATTATTTACCGACTTTGCTCAAAGGTTTAATTAATGAATTTAGACAAAAAACGGATGATAAACGAGATATAACCTATTGGTGTCAAGATGAAACGAGATTGGGAGTTAGAACAATATCAGGGAAAAAAATAACTCTTAAAGGAGTTAAACCACAACAAATAAAACAGTGGAGTTACAAGTATTATTATATTTATGGATTAATTGAGCCAGTTAGGGGGCAAAGTTTTTTCTATGAATTCTCTCATTTAAATGGAGACTGTTTTGAAATATATCTAGAAAAATTTGCCGAAGAATATCCTGAGAACATACATATTATTCAGTTGGACAATGCTCCTTTTCATACTGCCCAAGAGTTAGAAATTCCTGACAATATTATTTTATTTCAACCACCATATTGTCCAGAATTAAATCCTATTGAAAGATTATGGGAATATATTAAATATGAGCTGCGTTCAACTCTATTTATAGATTTAGAAGAATTG
The DNA here is from genome assembly GCA_030065755.1 of Prochloraceae cyanobacterium. Taxonomy (GTDB): domain Bacteria; phylum Cyanobacteriota; class Cyanobacteriia; order Cyanobacteriales; family JASJDA01; genus JASJDA01. The sequence goes on from JASJDA010000141.1 coordinate 8,301, forward strand.
AAAGAAAAGACCGCTAATATTCTTAATTCTTTGTCACAAGAAATAATTCAATCATTGACAAGTTGGGACCATATTCTTGATGCGCTATCTATCTAGCTACTTTTGAGAATTGGTATAAAAAATAAACTAATAAACCAAATAATATTAATAATTTAATTTTTAATTAACTAAGTAGAAATTATATTTACTTTTGTAAAAAAATTTGACTAATCCCTAGATCGCATTTTTCACAAATCAACAATGAATTTAAAATAAAGTAGTCGAACATAAATCACTCTATATAGAAGTGTAAAAAGGCTCGAATTCCTTTATCACATGGCGAGCGCTTTGATTTGAATCTTTACCTATATATAGATATTTTGTTGTCGCAGTTTATAGAAATATTCTTGCCAAAAGATGAGATGGATAATGTATCTCTATCAGAAAAATGAATTCCACCTGCGTTTCGCATATTTCCTCCATATACATAAATACTACCTTTAAAGTCAAGAGCTATCTTATATCACCAGTCCAACTAGTTCCGTCAAATGAAGCATAATAGATATTATTTGATTTCCCTGCTTTGTATATAATGTACAATTTATTATTGAAAATAACTATTGACGGTGAATGACTCGTTTGTGGATTGGTTCGATCTATATCAATTCTTATATCACCAGTCCAACTAGTTCCGTCAAATGAAGCATAATAGATATCATTTGATTTCCCTGCTTTGTATATAAGGTACAATTTATTATTGAAAATAACAGAAGAGGGACTTAAACTAGATTGTGGATTTGTGCCATTTGGCATTGATATCTTTTTCTCAAGGCAAGTAATATCATTCGTATCATCTGATGGACTTACTATTGAAGAGTAAATATCATTGCTGGAGCCAGCTTTGTAAAACAATTTCAAGAGAATGTCCTGTTTCTCGTTTGGATAATCTTTAGAGAATACCATTTTTTTTTACTCTTTATGAATTTTCTAGTACTCAACTAAAACCTGTCTGTCAACTATAAAAGGCGTTGTTCATTAAGTGGTGGATTTGTTAAAAAGGAAGAAACCGATGGATATTGTGTTTATGCCAATTATATTGAAGCAGAAAAACACGTAGTTTGACCAAAAACGATAGTCGACAAGAATAACGCTCTTTTGGAACTCTGGGGGAGAGAGCGGCGGAGGCAAAACCCTGTATTTCTTTCAGGATTTGCACCAGAGCGCGAGCTAACTAACAGAAACTAAAACTTTGAGTTTTTATTAGAAAAACAGGCGTGCGAGCGCTTATTAAATAAGGATTTCAGCATCTAGATTTGATAAGGAGTTTCCGAAAGTCCGAGAAGAGCGTTAGAAGGAGAAAATACTAGACTAAGACATTACTTAGCTCGTTTACATCGAGCAACATTATGTTATTCAAAGTCAGTTGAAATTCTTAAATATTCTATTCGACTCTTTTTGATGCACTACCCCATTTTCATGACTTAATTATTGTCTAATTTATTCAATAATTTTCAGTTTTTTTACATAACTTATTATTTATTATTTGTGACAATTAAATAAATAAACTACAGTTTCAGTTAGAAAGTTTCCGAGAAATCTACAAAAAAATTTACACTTTTCTCAATCTGACTATCGATATTTTGGCCAAAAATAGAGCTGATAAAGAATAAAGGTTATTTTCCTCAGCCCAGAAACTCACGGTTCGCTCATTTTTTCGAGGGTTAGCAAAATATAGAACGACAGAATAAGGGTTGTAGCGTTTGACTTAGAGTGCGATCGCTAGCTTGTAAATTCAACTTACCTGTCAAGTATATGAATAAAATATCATTACTGCCTTTTAACCTCATAATTACGTTATTTTTCAATTTCTCTAACTCAAAAAAAAAATGGGCGAACCGTGAGCAGAAATTTTTGTAAGATTTACATGTCCATTCCCTCGTGCGGAGCTTCATGACAAGGGAATTACTATTGATGAAGAAAAGTAAAAATCTATTGATTGCTTTATCTAACCTAGATAAAATGACTACATAGAGTAAATGAATTTGCCGCTTTAACAAGAATTAGAAACAAATCTGATTTGTTTAGATTTCCAAATTTCTGATTCAGAAAGTTGTTAATCATATATTCTATTATTCTAGCAGATTTTTAAGATAATAAATGACTCCTAGGTAGTAATAAACAATTATCTAGCCCCTGGCATTTGATAACCAATTTTGACAATTTTGATGAAGTTATCAAAATATTTTTACTCTCGTACCAAGAGAGAAGCAATGGGAGCGAGATTGTTAAAGTGGTGGATATATTTTTGAATTAACTAAAGCTAACCTACTTTATGTTACTGACTCGATTTTGTTGATAGGGCTCGCTTATACCTATAGTTTTCTCAGAGGTATAAATCGCCAAAAATCTGAAGATACTGAATATATTAATCGTCTCAAAATAGAAAGTAAAAATAAATCTAGACCTATAGCAGTACCAAATCCCGTTAGGACATTTTCTCGATTTCGATTCTGAATCACCAAAACCAAAGCTTTAAAATTTGTCCTAATCCAATAGTGTAGTGCTATAATTGTCCTCTTTCTTCTTCCTTGGTTTAAAATTACCAACTTAATTGTTTTATTAATCAAATAGCTGCTACTTTCAGATATAACTTGTTTTTTTCCAGCCCGTTAAATCCCGTAAGTGGTTAATTTGTAACTCAGATCCCAATGGATGTGGACGGAGATGGATTATCAGATTTAGTTAACTTGTTTCAATCTGTAAAATCCAAAAAAGTTAAAAATTTTGCAGAAAGTTGGATAAGTCAGGGAGATGGTAGTTTCCAAGACGATCGACAAGAGAAAAGTGTCGTTAGCTTTGGAGAATATGACGTTGATGAGAAATCGCATTTTCAACAACGTTACATGCCTATGGATGTGGATGGAGATGGCTTGTCTGATTTAGTTCACATTTATCAGTGCCGCACTAAGAAGCAAAAAACTTGTGCAAGCATTTCGATAAGTCAGGGAGATGGCACTTTTCAAAGACTTATAAGAAACCCGTACGTTGGGAATTGGAGCGATGTTGATGCTTCTGATGCTCGTAGCTACTTACCGATGGATGTAAATGCAGATGGCTTGAGCGATTTAGTTGAGATTGCTAAATGCTCTAGAGATGGTAAAGATAAAACTTGTGCCGCCAGTTGGATAAGCAAGGGAAATCGTTTTAGTCGTTATATTAAGGATGAACAGGAAGCTAGCACTGTTGGAGCTTGGAGTGATGTTAATGCCTCTGATGCCCGTCGCTACTTACCGATGGATGTAAACGCAGATGGCTTGAGTGATTTAGTTGAAATTGCTAAATGCTCTAGGGATGGTAAAGATAAAACTTGTGCCGCCAGTTGGATAAGTAAGGGAGATGGTCGTTTTAGTCGTTATATTGACGATGAACAAGAAGCTAGCACTGTTGGAGTTTGGAGTGATGTTGATGCCCCCAATGCCCGTCGCTACTTAACAATAGATGTCAACGGAGATAGCTTGCCCGATTTAGTTGAAATTGCTAAATGCTTTAGGGATGGTAAAGATAAAACTTGTGCCGCCAGTTACATAAGTAAGGGAGATGGTAGTTTTATTCGTTATATTAGCGATGAACAAATAGCCAGTGACGTTGGAGGTTGGAGCAATGTTAATGCCGACGATGCTCGTCGCTACTTACCAATGGATGTGAACGGAGATGGCTTGTCCGATTTAGTTGAGCTTTATAAAGGTAAGTTACGAGTACGATCTTTTGGGAAGAGTACTTAAGATTACTGGACCTTTGGGTGAAGAAACTCAGATGGTTTATAACTCTTTGGGACAGGTTCTCTCGGAAACTACTCCAGAAACAGGAACGACAAAATATACTTACGACGACAACGGCAAACTTGATAGTCGCATTGATGCTAAAGGCCAAAAAGTCAGCTTTGAATACGATAATTTAGGGCGAGTAACTAAGAAAAAGGTTTACGATCGACAAACCGATGCTAATCCTGCCAAGACTGTTACCTACTTATACGACGATCCGGCCTTAGTTAATACCAAAGGTCGATTGACAAAAATTATTATGCCAGAAGGTATTTATGGTTTTCAATACAATAACCTTGGGCAAGTCGAACAAGAGACAGTTGAGTTGGAGATTGAAGGAGCTCAAAAAACTTCATTTGTTACTCGTTATACTTATGATGCAGCAGGTCGTCCTGATACCATTATCTATCCTGATGGTTCAATAGTTCGTTATAGTTACGACTACCAAGGAGAGGTATATACTATTGAGCTAAAAGAAGTAGGAGAAAGTGATTTTACTACCTACGCAACCTACGAAAACTATACAGCTTTGGGAAACTTGGGGAAAGTTTCCTATAACAACGGCGTAAACTCTGAATACGAGTACGACGAAATTGGACGAATTAAAAAGAGTAAAACTCAAAAGGGAGGCGATTCCTACCTCGATTTTACTTATGAGTGGAATAAAGCGAATAAGCTGCTAAAGATTGACGATCGAACAGACAAAGAACTGACAGAGAAATTTAAATATGACATTGTAGGTCGACTGATCGATGCAACGGGTTCCTATCCTGCTATCACCTATGATTACGATCGCGCTGGGAATATAACCAAGCGTAACGAACAGGAATTTAAATACCAACCAGATAAAAAACATCAATTTGCTGATGCTCGTTATGATGCGAACGGAAATACCACGCGTTATTCCTCTTGGGATTATACCTACGATGCTGAAGACCGACTGCTTAAAGTCAACAAATATGATAATGATTCCGGCGATAATGATTCGGACGATGATGATGAGAACGATCGTTTAACTGTTAATAAATTTACTTATGATGATTCGGGCGATCGCCTAACTAAAACTGAAGCTGATGGAACAAAAACTTATTACGTTTCGCCTCTCTACGAAGTAGTAAGGTATTCATCTGATGATGTAAACAAGGAAGATTCAGACGATGATGACTCGGTTGAAAGTTTTGAAGTACACACCAAGTACATTGTGGGTCCACAAGGGGTAGTAGCAGCTATTAGCAAAAATAGTCGTAGTGATGTTAGTTTATTGCCAGAAATAAATTACAACACAGCTAGCTTAGAAGCAGATACGTACAATCCTTTCTCTGGCGGCAATTTGGCTAAATTTGTATCGGCTAAAGCAACCCAACTTGTTTATTATCGTAATTTAGGAAGTTTGCTAGTAGCCGGCACGATCGTTGGATGGCTGCTGTTTGTTTTGCTGCTGTGGATTTATCAATTCTTCCGCTCCGCATCGAAAGAGAGTTGGGCAGGCATTGCGCGAAGGCTGTTGCTACAAGGGCTAGTGCAACGGGGTTGGATCTCATCTGATACTGCCGCTCGATTAAATACTTCGACCCCTCCAACTTGGTTAACTGGAGCTTGGTATCGTCCAGGAAGCTTTGCGTTGGTACTAGTAGCTTTTTCTTCAATTAACTTAACTGGAGGGATTACTCTAGCCCAATTGACACCTGGAAATAATGGTGCGGGTTATCCCATAGCAGGAACAACTTTGTATTTTCATTACGGTCATTTAGGTAGCACGAATTTGGTTACAGATGAAGAAGGCGAAGATGTTAGCCTAGTCTACTACGAACCTTATGGCGAGGTTGCAGATTCTAGTGAGGGTCAAGACAATTTCCGAGCCAAGTTTACAGGAAAAGAGTACGACAGTAACAGCGAACTTTATTACTTTGGTTCCCGCTACTACGAAGCGCATCTGGGTCGTTTCATAACTCCAGATCCCGCTCGTCAATATTTCAGTCCTTATATATATGGCAACGGCGATCCTCTCAGTACCATAGATCCCAATGGCGAAGTTGCTTTTGCAGTTGCTGTTTTAGCAGGAGCATTAGTTGGTGCTTACGTCGGCGGTGTAGTCACCAATGGTGGATTTGATGACGGATATAATCCGGCGAGTTGGGATTGGAGTTCTGGGAAAACCTATGCGGGAATTGCTGGCGGTGCAGCTATTGGCGCAGTTGCAGCCGGCGCCGCTGCAACTGCACCAGCTTTGATAGCTTCGTTAGGAATGAGTTCCGTCGCAACTTCGCTAGCGACAATGGCAACTATGGGAGTTATTGGCGGGGGTGTGAATGGTTCTTATACGGCGATGGGAGGCGGTGATGTCGGTGAGATAGCAACAGCATTTGGCATAGGTTTCGCAGCAGGAGCATTATTTGCTGCACCGTTAGTAGGTGTACGCTTATTCGTAGCCTATTTTGCAATGGACACAATGATGTACCTCCAAAACCCATCGATCGGCGGTGGAATTCAGTTGGGTCTTGATGTTGTGGATAGAGGCACGGGTGGTGTCGGGCGGAAGCGACGGGGAGGAAAAAGCCAAACTGCGGGGGGTTGTGCTTCTTTTGCAGCTGAAACTGAGGTGTTAACTAATGAAGGCGAAAAGCCAGTTGAAGAAGTTGCTGTTGGCGATCTGGTGTGGGCATACAATGAGGAAACAGGAGAAGAAGGAATGTATCCTGTTAGCCACCTGTTTACTCGCATCGCGCCGGAAGTCGTTCTGATTACCGCAGGAGAAGAAGTTATCGAAGCTACCACAGAACACGAGTTTTATGTGGATAGCAAGGGATGGGTGAAAGCTGAAAATTTAAACGTAGGAGACGAGCTTGTAGAACGAGGTGGTAACACGGTGACGGTTACTGCTCTTCAGTCTCGTGAGGATAGTACGCGGGTTTACAACTTCGAGGTCGATGAGGCACATACGTATTATGTGTCAGGTGAAGAAGTACTGGTACATAATTACAACTGTGACCAAGCACAAGCACAACAGTTAAGAGCAAGACTGGGAGATCAGAATGGCGACATTGGAGGCACTCGGAGGAATATCGCAATTGCTAATTTCACTTACACTAATCAAAACAATCAGTTGATGTCTTACAATATATATGCGGTAAGTGGACCAAGCTCGCGTTATGGAGGAGTTGCTGTTCCTTCACAAATAAGACAAGGAAGAAGAATCGAAGACCGTAAGTTTACAACTTTTTCAGTGCTGGGGCACTCCAGAGCAAGAGACTCAGAGGTTTATCTTTTAGAACATTTGAGGTCTCAAATAGAAGCAAGAAACGTTCCTGATGTGGGAGTTCTGACAATATATTCGGAACTTTATTACTGCGCCAGTTGTGGTGGTGTAATTGAGCAATTTAGCAAGAAGTATCCCAATATCGGCATAGATACATACTGGGGTGTAAATCAATATTCCCATTCCATTAAGGGTGGACTACAAGGAAGTGGTTGGGTAAATCTGGGTGTTAATCGACGACATGCTCCTATTCCTTAATATGCTTCTTCCTTTGTAGATACTTAGATTCTGAATTACGAAATAATGAGTCGGAAATAAACCTGTGTTTGTACAAAGAACAAAATTTACAATGCAATTTACTCTTTCAAATTTTCAAAACCAACTTCTTGAGACATCTCTTGCTAATTCAGAGAAAATTCAAGGCTGTAGTACAGAGGAAATAGAAATTATCGAATCAAAATTTAAACTTAAATTACCCACTGCGTACAAAGATTTCCTAAAAATCTGCGGTTATCGAGCAGGGAAATTTTATGCGGGCACAGATATGTTTTACCCCGATATTCTCGAACTTCGTACCTATGCAGAAAATCTTTTAAAAGAAAATGAGGTTGACTTCCAGTTGCCAGAAGAAGCTTTTGTTTTCTCAATGCACCAAGGATATCAGTTTGATTACTTCCTTGCTGACAATCAAAATGACGATCCGCCAGTCTACTATTACTTAGAAGGAGAGAATTTACCTGAAAAAATTAGCGAGTCTTTTTCTTCATTTTTGCTTCAAAGCTTGGAAGATCATGTCAGAATATTGCAACAAAGTTAAGTGATGCTTTGGATGGAGACAACCATGCTAAAGCGCTCTCTGTATAAGCTTTATAGCCGTCAAATCATACTACCAGCGTCGAAGTTGCCAGACATCGCCATTGAAATGGTAGTGCGAGCGCTTCTGGCACAGCCATTGATAAGCAATTTTTAAAACATCATCCGAAGCAATTCGAGCGATTAGAGAAAGGTGATTTGACATAGAGAAAAGGATAGATCATTGCGACTTTCGAGTAAAGTGAGATCATGAGGCTTAATGTTATAATAATGTAGTTACAAGACAATTAATTGACAAAGTGGATACTGACAAAGTGGATACCCTAAAATTCCGAAAAATTGGTAACTCGGTTGGTGCAACCTTTCCGCAAGAATACCTCAAACATTTAGGTGTAGAATCTGGAGATGAAGTTTTTATCACCAAAGAAGCCGATGGTCGAATAGTTTTATC
>JASJDA010000142.1 GCA_030065755.1 Prochloraceae cyanobacterium
TGATGAGTCTGGTAATTTCGCTAAATACGTACAGCTTGAGTTATTTAGCATTGAGAAATGGAATACAGGATAATTGTACTCCTCCTTGTATTTAGAATCTAAGACCATAGCGCTAGCTTGGTCTTAGAGCTTCAATTTTGACAATAGTATGTTTATATTCTGCCATGAATATTTTTTTCAACTTTAGCTAAGAACCTGGATACACCAAAGCTTCAGATTGATAAGAAATACCAGCGCCTTTAAAGCGACGCAAAGCTTCACCTAAGCGATCGCACTCCGCAATTAAACTGACTCTGAGATATCCTTCCCCTCCTTCTCCAAAAGCATTCCCAGGTGTCACTACAACTCCCGTATTTTGCAAAACATAAAGAGCAAAATCTGTCGAACTCACCCCTACAGGAGTTGGCACCCACAAATACATAGTTGCTTTAGAAGGAGGAATATTCCAACCTAATTCCGCCAAACCATTAATTAGAAAATCTCGTCTTTTTGTGTATCTTTCCTGTACTTTGTGGACGTAAACGTCGGGTAATTCTAAGGCTGTTTGGGCTGCAGTTTGAATCGCAGCAAAAATACCGTAATCTAGATTAGTTTTGAGAGTCCGCAGTCCTTGAATGATGTCAGAATTACCAACAACAAAACCAACTCGCCAACCTGCCATATTATAGGTTTTAGACAGGGTGTGAAATTCAACGCCAATTTCTTTTGCCCCTGGAATTTCGAGCAAACTAGTAGGCTGATAGCCGTCAAAAGCTAGTTCGGCATAGCACAAATCGTGAACTAGCATTATTTCATAATGACGGGCAAAAGCAACAATTTCCTCAAAAAATTCGCGAGGGGCTGTAGCGGTGGTAGGATTATTTGGATAGTTGAAATAGAGAATTTTTGCCTGTCGCGCTACTTCTTCGGGAATGGCAGAGACATCGATTATCCAGTCTCGTTCGGGTTTGAGTATTAGGGGATGGATTTTACCTCCAGCAATAAGTGGCCCGCGAAAATGGGCAGGATAGGCAGGAGAGGGAACCAAAACCAGGTCGCCAGGGTTGACGTAGGCGAGGGAGAGGTGGGTCAGTCCTTCTTTGGAACCTAAAAGGGGTAAAGCTTCGCTATCTGGGTCGAGATCCACATTGTAGCGGCGTTGGTACCAACTGGTAATAGCGTGGCGAAAATTAGCAGTTCCTTCAAAGGGAGGATAGCCGTGATTTTGAGGATTAGATAAAGCGGCGATCGCTGCTTCTATTACTGGTTGGGGCGCAGATCCGTCAGGATTCCCCATTCCCAAATCTATCAAATCCAATCCTTGTTCTCTGGCGCGGGCTTTTAATTCGTCGAGACGCGCAAATACATACGGAGGTAAGGCACTAAGGCGATCGGCACGGCTAATCCAATTTAAACTCATTGCTACGTAACTGCACAAATACGGATTACTTGAGTGGTAAATTTATTTGTATAAAGACAGTCTTTCTCAATAGTACAGGCGTTCGGCGATCGCGTCCGTACAAAGGTTAGTTGTTTTTTGATGTCTTTATACAAATAAGCTTTTTTTGAAACTATATAATAAGCTTTTTTTATACCATAAATACTAACCAAGATTCCACAGCAGAAAGTTTTCAGTCACAGCAGAGAGAGAACCTCGACGGTTTAACATCAGTGAACAGTTATCAGTGAACAGTTATCAGTGAACAGTTATCAGTTAAGTTTTTCTGTGGGATAAGAAGTCCCCCAACTCTATAGTTGGAACGTCTCAGTAGTGGTTTAAATCCAGTACTGAGACCTGATAACTGATAACTGATAACTGGTTTAACCGCTAACTAGTGACAACAATCTTTAATTTTTATATCTTTATAGTGAAGTTTTTTTAAAAAATCAGCTAATTGCTTTATAAAATCTGACAAAAGAGTTGAAGATTTTGTTAATTAATGTCAGTTGACTAAAAAATTAACTTCAAAAGTAGCAAATAATATGACAAACCAAACTTTTTCTATTCTGGCTCTAGATGGAGGCGGAATTCGCGGGCTGGTAACAGCTATAATGTTAGATCGTTTAGAAAAGAAATTGAAGCAATATGACTCTAATAAACCTCTCAAAGATTACTTCGATCTGATAGCGGGAACCTCTACAGGTAGCCTTATTGCTTGTGGGATAGGGTACGGATTAAATGCTAGTCAAATTAAGGAATTGTATATCGATCGGGGAGAAGTTATCTTTAAACAGTCTGAGAGATTTATATTTAGAATTAGTCGTTTGTTTAACCCCATAAGCTATAGCAGACCAATGTTTGACGGGACAGGGTTGGAAGAAGTTTTACAACAAGAGTTGGGAAAAATGGAACTTTTTCAAAACTTAGAAAAACCAACTTTAGTTACCAGTTACGACACTTACAATCGAACTCCTGTAATCTTTAACAACACTCAAACTTCATGTTCGACAATAAAAACTTGGCAAGTTTGTCGCGCTTCTAGTTCTGCACCTATCGCTTTTCCTGGATATTTACTGACAGACCCAATATTTCTCGATGAGGAAGAGAAAAAAGGTAAAAAAATTCCCATAGATTCAGAGGGTAAAAAGTATTTACCATTGATAGACGGTGGTGTGGTGGCGAATAATCCCGCACTTTTTGCGATCGCCCACTGTCTGAGAGAAAAACCAGAAATTCAAGAGGAAAATATAATTACAGCTTCTTTTGGTACGGGTCAAAAAATTAGCTCCATAAATGGCGAACAGGTTAGAGAATGGGGTTTACTGGAATGGATAAGCCCGTTGAAAGGCATTCCTCTTGTCGATACGATTTTTGATGGTTCTGCTGATGCTGTCAATGAAATTAGCAAGCAAATTCTCTCTCGATGTCAATTTTTCCGCTTTCAACCTATATTTGAAGAAGACTTTTCAGCTTTTGATGCTGACCCCAAACAACTTAAAGCAATGCAAAAAGCTACAGAAATAGCTATGGAATCTCAAGGTATTGAAGAAGAGTTAGACCGTCTGGTAGAAATAATGACCTCAACTAACCCAGCTTCCGAAACTTCCAATACTTCCAATACGGAAACGGCTTCTGTATAGCTGAGATTATCGAGATAAAAGTGGTAAGAGATCCCATTAATCTCTTATCCCTTTTAAAATCAATAATGAATTAGGAAAGACTAAACTGATTAATAAAATATTTTCTTCTTCTTTTAAATATGTTAATTCTGACCTCTGAAGATATAGAATCGTGTTTTGTTCAGCTACCTGATATGCCACCATCAATCGGTTTTAAATACAGAAATTGGCATTTTTACTTCGACAGTCAGGTCAAAAATTATGAAAAATCAGTAGCGCAATGTCACCATTGGTTAGATAATCCAGAAAAAGCTGGTGAATTACGTGCCCTAGTCAAAGATTCCCAAGGTGGATGTCAGCTTTGCGTTCACTTACCAGAATTGCAGCCCATACCAGAAGATACAGCCATGAAAGCCATTTGCGAATATATGCGCACCTCTGGGGAAATAAAAGTAGGGTCTCATCGTCACCAATTGCGTATCTATAAGAAATGCTTTGTAGGTTCAGAAGCAGTCACTTGGATAGCCGAGCGCCTGAAAATGCCCCGCGATCGAGCAGTTGAATTCGGTCGCAAGTGCCTGAAACAAGGATTATTTTGCCACGTCCTAGGAGAGCAAGACTTTGAAGATAGTAAGTTATTATATCGCTTTGCTGGCGACGGCGGTCCAGACCAAAAGCATCAATCCTTTGTTTTATCCAAATAAATGGCAGATAAACAAAACTATATCGCCGAAGGAAAGGCTAAATTTTTAGTAGGTAATGCTTTTTATCGTCCTGCAAGTAAGATAGTAAGAGATTTAGGAGTTTTAGCTGCTGCTATTTATAAGTCAGATACTGGAAATCTGCGAGTATTAGACGCAATGACTGGTTGCGGAGTGCGATCGTTACGCTACTGGTTAGAAAGTGGAGCCAATTGGATTTGGGCAAATGATAGCAATCCAGATTTAGGAAATATTGTACGTCAAAATCTAGCTCCTGCGATCGCTGCCGGATGCACTCAAATAACTCACCGAGATGCCAATCGCATTTTTTTTGAGTGTTACGATCGAAAAGATTACTACGATCTCGTAGAAGTAGATAGTTTTGGTTCTGGCGCTCCCTATCTAGATACCATGCTTTGGGCGTGTAAAATAGGAGGATTGCTTTACCTCACTAGCACCGACGGACGCACGGGAACGGGACATTTACCAGAAAATAGTTTAAGAGCCTATGGAGCCTATGCTCGCACTCATCCAGCCTCTCAAGAACAAGTACTGCGACTTCTCATTGGCAGTATACAAAAAGCAGCAGCAACTAAGAGATTGGGAGTAGAGCCAATTTTTTCCTTATTTGCAGGTCAAACTTATCGAGTAATGCTTCGTTTAACTTCTAAACCTCGTTTGACTTCAGAAAACTACGGATTTTTAGGCTACTGTCATCGCTGCGGCGAATATCAAATAGTATCTTGGCGCAAGTTAGGAAAGGTTTGCTGTCGCGTAGATAATTATAACTTGAGCCATAGTGGCCCGATGTGGTTGGGACAATTGCACGATCGCCTCCATTTAGAACGTTTAAAACAATTAGCGCAGCAGTGGGATTGGAAAAAGCAGGTAGAGTTACTAACACTCATGCAAGCAGAAGCCGATCTACCCCCATATTTTTACACTTTAGGAGAAATTGGACGCAGAGGAAAAATGGACGTTACAGCCCGATCGCGTCTAATTCAAGCATTAATCGAGAGAGGTTATCGAGCAACTTCTACCCATATTAATGCTGGAGCAATTAAAACCGATGCCGATCTGCTAACTTGTATTGCCGTCGGGCGATCGCTCCTTTAAATCAGTTAACAGTTATCAGTTATCAGTTATCACGGTGCGCGGATTTTAGATTTAAACCACTACCTACACTGCAACTATAGAGTTGGGTGACTTTTTATCCCACTCACAACTGATAACTGGTAACTGGTAACTGATAACTGTTTTAAACTTTAGCTGCAAGAGTTTTGAGATACTCTGTATTGACTTTCGACTCGCGCATTAAAGCAATTTTTCCAGTACGGGCGATTTCTCGGATGCCAAACTTGGTTAACATCTGGATAATCGCCACCATTTTGCCAGGATCTCCTACCACTTCGATCGTTAGGGTGTCTTCGGATATATCTACTATACGGGCGCGAAATACCTGAGCTAATTCTATTACTTCTGCTCGATTAGAAGCGGTAGCATTTACTTTTATTAGCATCAATTCCCTTTCTACACAGGGAATATTGGTAATATCCTGCACTTTGAGTACTTCGATCAGCTTGTAGAGTTGCTTGGTCAACTGTTCGATCGAGCGTTCGTCTCCTGGAACTATCATAGTAATGCGGGAGATTCCCACTTGTTCCGCTGGACCAACGGCTAAACTCTCTATATTGAAGCCCCGACGTGCAAACAATCCAGCTATTCTCGTTAAAACGCCAGCCTCATCTTCAACTAAAACTGAAAGTGTGTGTTTCATGAGTATTTCACAGAGTTTGGAAACCTCCATCATTGATCTGGCATCGGAGTTAAATCGATGCTTTTTTAATTATCTTGAATTTGGCGCTTTTACCTTTCAGGTTTAACTTTAATTTGATGTTGGTGAAGTACTCTAATCTGATTCACTGGGGTTGGGACTTCCAAACTCTTTAATTCTCTGCTCTCATTTAATTGACAATAATATCAATTTATCTTAACTTAAAATACATTACTAAGAAAAAAGAGTTGCTTAGGGGTAGGAATAATTTGGCGAGGGAGTATACAAACTGTCAAATTCACTGGATTGAAAAATTCAGCGCGCAAAAATTGATTTTAGATTCTATATGTTTCTGTCGCCAGCATAAAAAGAGCGAACCATTACCAATTAATAAATACCATCTCAAAATATGACAAAGCTAATATCTTGGCGCTCGCGACAGTTACAGGTATTTTTACATAATTCTTGTTTTTATGAAATTATCATTATTTAACAGCTTAAAATTTCGGATGCCAATGCTAGTTTCAATGGGAGTTGTTCCCTTAATAGTACTAGCGATTTTTTATGCTAGCAATCGAGCTTCTCAAGTAATTCGCTCTGAAGTTGAAGAAAATCTGGCACTCAAAGGCACCTTATTGGCTGAATCTGTAACTAATTGGAAAGAATACAATGTTTTAGCTCTAACCAACCTAAGTACTCAACCAGATATTGTTAGTATGAAAGCCTCAGAGCAAAAACCAGTACTAACAGAATTGGTGAAAAACTACAAGCATTTTTATTTAGCTATGACAATTGGGCTAGATGGAATGAATCTAGCTCGTAGCGATAACAAAAAACTTACATATTATGGCGATCGAAACTATTTTAAAGGTGCAATAGCAGGTGATGAGATTACCTACCAAACTTTAATTAGTCGTACCCTTAACAAACCTGCGTTAGCGATATCGACACCAATTCGCAAGAATAAATTAATTATAGGTATAGCAGTTATAGCTACAGACTTAGAAGTTCTAGGAGAGCAAGTAGGTAAACTGCGATTTGGAGAAACAGGTTATGCCTTGGTGGTGGATAACAGGGGTCAATTATTAGCTCATCCCGATCGCAAATTGCTTTCCTCATCTAAGCCGATCGATTTGAGTTACGAAGCACCTATCAAAAATATATTACGAGGTGGTGAGGGTCAATTCTTCTTCAGAGACAAGCAAGGTAAAGCTTGGGTGTCTTATGGGACTCGTCTAGATAATGGCTGGGGTATTCTTGTTCTTCAAAAGAAGAGCGAGTTTAACAAAAGCAATCGAGAATTCCAGAAGTTAGCTTTTTTTATAGGTTTAATATCCGTAGTAGGTATAAGTGGAGTTACCTGGATTTTAGCTAACCGTCTCATCGCTCCCATAAGCAGTCTAACGGATGCAACTATTAAGATTGCTGGTGGTGAATTAGATCGAAAAATAAGAATTAAGCGTACTGACGAGCTGGGTATTTTAGCTTCTTCGTTCGATCGCATGGCGAGTAATTTAAAAAATTTATTTGAGAATTTAGAAGAAAGAATCGAACAAAGAACTGCCGAACTAACACTAGCCAAAGAATTAGCAGAACAAGCATCTGCTAAGGCGGAAAACGCCAATAAAGTTAAAGATAGATTTCTTGCTAATATCAGCCACGAATTGCGCACTCCTCTCAATAGCATTTTAGGCTATGCCAAAATACTACAGCGAGATACCACCTTAAATCCCAGTCAATTTCAGAATGTCAGGATTGTTCAGCAAAGCGGAATCCATCTGTTAACCTTAATTAATAATATTTTGGATTTCTTGGATTTCTCCAAAACTGGTGCTGCTAAAATAGAACTTCATCGACAACCAACGCAGTTGCAAAGCTTTTTGGAGGAAGTAATCGCTATTGCCAAAATATGGGCAACAGAAAAAGGAATATTACTTAACTTAGAAACTATTGGCACATTACCTGAATTTATCTTTACAGACCCAACTCGGCTCAGACAAGTATTGCTCAATCTATTGAGTAATGCAGTTAAATTCACAATTTCTGGAAAGGTAACTCTCAAGGTCAGTCTGATTAATTATGTCGAGCGAGAGTCAGAGGAAATAACCCAACAGAAGCTTTGTTTTGAAGTGAGCGATACGGGTGTGGGAATGAATCGAGAGCAGTTAGAAAGAATTTTTCAACCATTTGAACAACTTGGCGACTTTCAATCTAGATCGGGGGGTACTGGTTTGGGTTTATCGATCGCGAAGGAACTGGTCGAACTAATGGGAGGTAAGCTAAATGTTAAAAGCCAACTGGGGTTGGGTTCGACTTTCTGGTTTGATGGAATCTTCCCTGCAGTAGAAGTTACCAGCTCGACCCAACTTAAAATAGCACCAGAAGTATTAGGTTACAAAGGAAAGCAGCGAAAGCTCTTAGTAGTTGACGACAAGCACGAAAATCGCCAGTTATTGGTCAAAATGCTTCAACCAATAGGATTTGAGATAGAAACAGCAATCAATGGTGAGGAAATGTTAGAAAAAGCAGCATTAAACCCACCAGACCTGATTTTGCTAGACTTATTCATGCCTGTCAAAACAGGCTTTACATCGGCAAAAGAACTGCGCCTCATACCCTCACTTCAAAATATACCGATATTTATTGTCTCAGCCAGTTTCATGAGTGCGGAAGTTTTAGAGCGCCTCGAATGTAATGCCTATATCAGCAAACCTGTTGACGAACAAAAATTGCTGGCATTGTTACAGGAATATTTGCATTTAGAGTGGGTTTATCGAAGCCTTGCTTGAGGTAGTCACTGTTTCCCCTTCCCTATTCCCCGTTCCTGATAACTGATAACTGATAACTGATAACTGTTTTAATATCCGTGTTAATATAACAGTACTATTGTTCTAAAGTTTATGGGAACTAGTCTCGATCGCTCCATTAAAACCAACCAACCCGAACCCTTATTAGGTAAATCTCTATCTGAATTAACTATCTGGGTACAGCAGCAAGGACAACCTGCTTATCGAGGTAAGCAACTATATCAGTGGATTTATCAAAAAGGGGCGCGCTCGCTTTTAGATATCTCAGTTTTTCCCAAACAATGGCGAGAAGCGATCGGCGCTCGTCCTCTGGGTCGTTCCAGTTTACACTATCTCAGCACTGCCCCCGATCGCACTCGTAAATACCTCTTGCGCTTAGCTGACGGCCTAATTATCGAAACTGTAGGCATTCCCACAGCTAAACGGCTGACAGTTTGTGTTTCTTCTCAGGTAGGCTGTCCCATGGCGTGCGATTTTTGCGCTACTGGAAAAGGAGGGTTTACCCGCAATTTACAATCTCACGAAATTGTGGATCAGGTTTTGACCGTGCAAGAAGACTTTCAGCAACGTGTGAGTAATGTGGTGTTTATGGGAATGGGAGAACCCTTACTCAATATTAAAGAAGTGGTAGCTGCGGTGAAATGCTTAAACGAAGATGTGGGAATCGGACAGCGATCGCTTACTATTTCTACGGTAGGCATTCCTGGCAAAATTCGCCAACTGGCACAATATAAGCTACAAGCTACCCTCGCTGTCAGTTTGCACGCTTCTAACCAAAAATTGCGGGAACAACTCATACCCAGCGCTAATCGTTATTCTTTAGGTAGTCTTTTAGAAGAATGTCGAGAATATGTCAGCAAAACGGGTCGTAGAGTTAGTTTTGAATATATTCTCTTAGCTGGGGTTAATGACTTGCCAGAAAATGCCCATCAATTAGCAAAACATTTGCGGGGATTTCAAACTCACGTCAACCTAATTCCTTACAATCCTATTGACGAAGTCGACTATCAACGTCCTGACAAACAAAGGATTAAAGCTTTTACTGAGATACTCCAAGAGAAACATATTGCCGTTAGCGTTCGCTATTCCCGTGGATTAGAAGCAGATGCAGCCTGCGGACAGTTGCGCGCTTCTCAAACTCGATAAAATTAGCAAAAATCTTCTAGCTTACTCAGTAAAATATCAAATGACCCCAAGTTAAAAAAGAGAATAATATCTCCTTGGACTTGTAACTCCTCAACAGTGAAGCGAGTTTCCCCTAAAAGCACAGTTGTTTTCGATCGATCCCCAAAGGGTAGCAGAAAAATAAGCTTATCTTCTATGTAGGTAGGAACGGAATAGGACATAGGATTGCTTAGCATATTGCCCATCGAACCCATAACGCCATTAAGAACAATATTTCCTACTTCGGTGAGAGTGCCAATCCTGAACAAATCGAGATCGGGACTTTGGGGCTCTTCTCCAGTAAGAACAGAGATTAGAGTTACTGCGCTGTCTTTAGGGAATACTAGCTGAGCATTTCCCACCAATGAATTAGAGAATTCAAGCTGAACAGCAGAAAGCTTTTCTTCTCCGAGGCGCTTACTCAGTTGCTCTTGCAAGTCTTCTCTCGATAAGATTGCTACCCAAGGAACCTGCAACCGGATGTGGTATTCAATCATTTCGTTAAGCATAGCTGCTGCTTGACCCACACCAATGTTAATCAGTTCTGTTAAGGCATCTAATCGATCGGGCGTGATTTTCAATTCTACGAGTCTCCGATTTATTTTTTAAGAGCTTTTTGAACTGCTTCTTGGATTTCTGGCGCTTTGGGTGGTTTCTTTAGCATATTAAAAGCCCCTAGAGCAAAGCATTGCTGGCGGGAACTTTCTTGAATATCTGCTGAGAGGACAATTACGGGAATGTTAGAACCTTGTTCCTTGAGTTTTTGAAGAACCGCAAAACCGTCCAGCTCTGGCATCAACAGATCTAGAAAAATACAATCAGGGGAATGCTCGGCAATCATTTCCAAACATTCTTTCCCATTGCTTGCTTCAAGTAACTCGCAATTTTCGTCTTTTAAAGCTTTACGTATCATCCGTCGCGAAAACGCCGCGTCATCTACTATAAGAATTGAAGTCATTACCCAAATTTAATCTCGTGAGCGGGAAGTCCCCTTCTTCAAAACAATGGCGATTCAAGTATAGCGCAGCTATAAGCGCCCAATGTTTAACAGTTATCAGTTGTGAATGGGTCGCAGGGAGCGTCAATTAATTGATGGATTATTAGAAATTTCCCCAGATCTAAGAGTAAAGTAAAAAGTCGATCCCTTTCCAAATTCTGACTCAACCCAGATTTTACCGCCGTGAAGTTCGACAATTTTTTGACAAATTGCTAGTCCAATACCAGTACCGCGATATTCTTCTCTACCGTGAAGGCGCTGAAAAATCTTAAATATTCGCTGAAATTGTTGGGAAGGGATGCCAATTCCATTATCTTTAACCCAAAACAAACACTCGCCATTCTCAGCTTTAGCTCCAATCTGAATTTCTGGGATCTGCTTAATGTTGCGATACTTAATAGCATTGTCAATTAGGTTCTGAAAAAGTTGAACTAGCTGTGATTTATTCCCTATTATTTTCGGTAGCGATCCTACATTCACTTTAGCTTCAGTCTCTTCCAAGAG
Organism: Prochloraceae cyanobacterium; assembly: GCA_030065755.1. GTDB lineage: Bacteria > Cyanobacteriota > Cyanobacteriia > Cyanobacteriales > JASJDA01 > JASJDA01. The sequence goes on from JASJDA010000142.1 coordinate 10,987, forward strand.
AATTCGGAGATTGAACAAACTTTCCTCTATTACCTCTTGAGAGTCTGTCAGTTGCAAAGGTCGCTTATTTCTGTTGACACGAGAATATTCTAGTATATCATTAATCAAAGCTTGCATTCGCTTTGCTGCTTTAACAATAAAATCTATAATTTGCTTTGCTTCGGCATCGAGTTGCTCGGAGTAGTTTTGCTCTAATAGCTGGCTAAAACTTGTTGCTATGCGTAAAGGTTCTCGAAGATCGTGGGAAGCGACATAGGCAAACTGTTCTAATTCAGCATTGGAACGCTGTAATTCTTCTTGTACTTGTTTGCGCTGTTCGAGTTCGTTGTGATAAGCTTCTAGCATTAACGACATGTCCGTGATGTCTTCTATAGTTAATAGAGCGTAGAAACCTTTTCCTTTAAGCGCTGGGAAGGCAGTAACTGTAGTTCTTTGTATGCGCTTTTTGCCATTAGGCAGAAGACTGGGAATAATTGGCTGATGTAGTTGAGGAGAAAATAAGGCTGGCAATCCTTGTTGAAAAACTGTCTCAAAGCGAAGGAGATATTTAGGTCTGTCCAGATGGGGAAAACGATCGCAGATATTTGTACCGACGATTTGTTCTCTAGGAATTTTAGTCCAATTCTCCAAACAAGAATTCCAAAAAAGGACGACCAAATCTTGCCGAAGCAAACACAAACCTACTGGAATGCGATCGAGGATTTTGATTCGGGTGTTTGATAGTTCAATCTCTTCCATCAAGTCTAAAACAGAGGATAATATCACCAGCAACTTGAAGCTGTTGGATCGTAAAAGCAGCTTGAGCTAAGAGGATGCTAGAATTGTAAGTAAGAGCGGGAGATTTATTTTGTAAATCTAAGTAAAGGGTAGCTCTCATCAAATTACTAATTGAATCCTCTAGATAAATAGGGACGTCGAAGGTTACTTCAGTAGTTATAGCATTACCTATAGTCCCTATTATACTATTGAGAACAATATTTCCTACTTCCGTTAGCATTTCCTCTTTGGCTTCCTCAAAATCAGGGCTTCCTGGCTCTTCCTCCGCGATCGCCGAAGTGAGAAGCTCCGTACTGCTTCTCGAAAACAGTAGCTGAGCAATACCGGAAAATCCTCCTCTGAAAGCTAACTGAGCCGCACAAATTATCTTCGCACCAAATATTTTTTCGAGTTCAGGTTCCAAAGAGTCAAATGTTATTCTGTTAATGCCAGGAATCTCAAAGTGAATTGGGGAATCGATCAGCTCGCTCAAAACTTCTGCTGCTTGCTCGACTGCAATGCCAATTAAATTTTTGAGAGTATCTATGCTTAAAGGTATTGCCTCTTCTATTTCTTTTTCTAATAAAATTTCAGAAGTATGATGTGATTTTATCGGTGGTTTTAACTGTTCCAAATTGAGAGCAAATGATAGAATTTGGTTTATTTCAATTGCTGAGGGAAACTCCTCTAAAACTGCATTGGCTCCAATGGCAAGCCAGTGCTGAACCGCTTTTTCTCCATCGGCTTTTGAGATAGCGATCGCTGGAATATTCCTGTTTTCGAGTGCTTGAAACACTTGAAAATCTTCAATTCCAGACATTAATACATTAAGCAAAGCGCAATCTATCCGATGAACTTCAATTAATTCCAAACAATAAGGAGCATTATCTGCTTCGACAATAACCCAATCTCGATCTTCTAGAATTTGGCGAAGTCTTCGGCGCTCGACAGCAGACTCTTCCCCAATTAAAATTAAAGCCACCTCTTTCTCTTTTCTCTCGTACGCTTTATTTTAGCTCAAGGGAGATTATCATATTTTGCGCAATCGATAGGCAACAGCTTTGTTAAATTTTAGAGGCTCAAAATAATTATTTAGATTAATGGTTGTCTCCCCTGCTCCCAGAAATAAGTAACCGTCAGGTCTTAATAATTGCTGTACTTTTGTTAATATTTTTTTCTTAGTGTCAACATCAAAATAAATGAGAACATTGCGTAGAAAAATAATATCCATTGATGGCAAATAGGGCAAAGTTTCTGCAATATTTAACTGAAGAAATTCGACCATTTGAAGAATATTGTTATCGATTTGCCATTTCGTGCCTTGGCGAGCGAAGTATTTTTCGCGAAGCTTCGCGGGTAATCCGCGACTAATTTGATGTTGACTGTAGCATCCCATACGGGCAATATCTAGCATTTTGCTGGAAATATCGCTGGCAATTAAGGATACTTTCCAACGGGTAAGATAGGGAAATTCTTCTCTTATTAACATGGCGATGCTATAGGGTTCTTGACCGCTAGAACAAGCAGCGCACCAAATATTAAGAGTTCGATCGCGGTTTCGTTTTTCGATTAAATCTGGGAATACGAATTTTTCGAGTGCTTCAAAGGGTCTGATATCTCGAAAAAAGAAGGTTTCTGTAGTCATCATCTCTTCGATGACTTGCTGGTGCAGAGTGCCAAAAGACTGGTTTCGCAATTTGAATATCAGTTGTTCGACAGAATTAACCCCAGCATCTTTAGCTAAAGGTGCCAAACGAGACTCTACCAAGTAGATTTTATCTTCTTCTAGCACCACAGAAGTGCGATCTAGCAGTAATCTGCGAATATAGTTAAAGTCCCTATTGTTGATAGGCATAGAGATAGGGCAAAATAATTGTTTATTGTATGGGAATCAATTGAAGCTAGTTGAGATCTAGAGAATATTTTTGCGATTGATAAAATTATCGCGATCGGTCTAGCTGGCAATCGTTCCGCCACGAAAGCCAAATTGCGAACAAAGATAGATATGCCCCGACAATCGCGAAATTCGCAGGTCGTGGGAGGACATCACTGGAACAAAAATTAAATTATGGAAATTGACGAAGATTTAAAGGCATTTCTAGTCGAAAGCAACGGCAATCTCAACGAGATTGAAGGGGATTTAGTTGTTTTGGAGCAAAACCCAACTGACGAAGAATTAATTAATCGAATCTATCGCAATCTCCATACTCTCAAAGGTAACTGCGGCTTTCTCGGTCTCGAAAAGTTAGAATCACTTGCTCATGCTGGTGAAAATTTGCTCACTCGCTTGCGCGATCGCCAATTAGCACTCAATTCTGAAATAACCAGCGCTTTACTACAATTGGTCGATTCTGTCAAAGAAATTCTCGCAAATCTTGAATCTACGGGTCAAGAAGGGGAAAATGACTATAAGGCAGTGGTGGCAACATTGCAAGTGCTACAAGAATCTAGAAATGTCAAACAAGAGACACTAGAAGAAGAGACTTTAACTGTTGCTCGCGCCTCCAGTGTAGCAGATAATACGGTTCGGGTTGACGTAGGTCTGTTGGATAAGTTGACAAATCTGGTGGGAGAATTAGTTTTATGTCGCAATCAGATCAAAGAATTCAGCGAGGGAAAAAACGACAGCGCCTTTACCGATACTTCAGCCAATTTGGACTTAATAACTACAGGACTGCAGGAAGGGATAATGCAGACTCGGATGCAGCCCATCAGCAATATCTGGAGCAAATTTCCTCGCTTAGTGAGAGACTTGGCTATAACTTTAGGCAAGCAGGTACGGTTAGAGATGGAAGGTGAAGAAATCGAGCTGGATAAGACCTTAATGGAAGCGATCGCCGACCCTCTAATGCACGTAGTCCGTAACTGCATCGACCACGGTATAGAAACTCCCTCAACGCGAGTAGCAGCAGGTAAGCCAGCCTCAGGAAAGATATTTGTACGAGCTTTTCACGAAAGTGGCTGCGTAATTCTCGAGATTGGGGACGATGGTGGGGGAATAGATTTGGCAAAACTCAAGTTAAAAGCTGTCGAAGGAGGTTGGATTACTAAGGAAAGAGCCGATCGTCTCAACACTACAGAGACCCTCGAACTTATTTTTCTCCCAGGTTTGTCAACCGCAGATCGAGTTACCAATTTATCGGGTCGTGGGGTAGGAATGGACGTGGTGCGAACTAATTTGCAGAAGATTGAAGGTACTATTGATATCTATAGCAATTTAGGCAAAGGCACTACCTTTAAATTCAATATTCCCCTCACTTTAACCGTTCTTCCCACCCTCATGGTTATTAGTGGAGGCGATCGCTATGCTATTCCTCAAGCCAATCTTCTCGAATTGGTTCGCCTAGAAGGAGAGCAAGCCCGCAATGGTGTAGAAATGATTCACGGAGCCCCAGTCTATCGCTTGCGAGGAAAACTATTACCCTTACTTTACTTAAATAAAGAACTGAAGCTAGACAGCTCTGAGTATAACAGTCTCGACGAGAACGATTATATTTTAAATATAGTAGTTCTACAAACCACCAACAAATCCTTCGGATTAGTCGTAGATTTTATCAACGATACCCAGGAAATAGTAGTTAAACCCCTGGGAAAACTGCTCAAGGCAATCCCCTGTTTTTCTGGAGCCACGATTATGGGCGACGGTCAAGTGGCTTTAATTTTAGACGTGCAAGGTTTCGCTCAAAGTGCTAACTTGCTCTCTGACGAACAAAATGCGGCTTTGGCTGCTGAAGAGAATAAAATTCGGCAAAAATCAGAAGAAAGTCAAATATTCTTGGTGTTTGAAGGATACGAGCGCAGGCGTATGGCGATTCTTCTGTCTGAAGTGACCCGTCTAGAAGAATTTCCTCAAGAGGCTTTAGAGAGAATCGGTCAGCAGCACGTAATCCAATATCGCTCTTCAATATTGCCTCTAATTTATTTATCTAATATTCTAGGCAGTGTCGACCGTCAATTTTCCCCAGCCCCAGACGAGAAAATACAGGTAGTGGTAGTTTCTCTGGGAGAGGAAAATTTGACCGGATTGCTCGTAGAAAACATTCTCGATATCGTAGAAGAGAACGTCAGCGTTACGGGCTCTAGCAGCCAGGAAGAAATTAAGTATACTGCAGTGATTCGGGGTCGAGTTACCGAAATTCTTGATATTGATGTAATAATCAGAAAGACAGTTCCTTATATTTTCCCAGCGCAATCTTTATCTAGACTCACCAAGTAAAAGCACGTGACAACATCAACCTCGATCGAACAACATCAATTGTGTACCTTCTATCTCGATAAGTTCTTCTTTGGCATAGGAGTGGAGAAAGTACAAGAAATTGTTCGCTATCAAAAGATTACCAGAGTTCCTCTAGCTCCCCCAGAAGTGAGAGGATTGATGAATTTACGCAACCAGATTGTTACTGCAATTGATTTGCGCGATCGCCTAGATTTGCCTGAATATCGTGGGGACATGTTACCAATTAATGTGGTGGTAAAAATTGATGAAGAAATGATTAGTTTGCTAGTAGATGATGTTGGAGATGTTCTCGAAGTTTCTCAAGAGCAGTTTGAATCTTCTCCCGAAACTCTAACAGGCAAAGTAAGTAAATTAATTCGGGGCGCCTATAAGCTAGAAGAACGACTGCTGCTTATTTTGGACGTGGAAAAAGTAGTAGATTTAACTGGTTATTGAGCGAGCGAAAAATTTAAATCAAGTAAAGTATCTCAGCTCCATGTTAATGCAAAATATTGAAGTAGCAAAAACTCAATTTAAATTCCTTGACTACGTTCCTCTCGGTTTGTGTTTGCTGCGGCAAGATTTTTGCGTCCTTTTTTGGAATATTTGCCTCGAGAATTGGACGA
>JASJDA010000143.1 GCA_030065755.1 Prochloraceae cyanobacterium
TCGGGGGCATTTAGCCTAGACAAGTGGCGAACATTAGATGGTTACTTGCCATCTAACAGGGCAGCAATACCCAATTGTAAGGTTAGGAAGCCCCAACTATAATCTCTGATTTAGTTGGGGAGGATGTCACTAAAGATGAAAGCTGTTAGAGTTTACGAGTTTGGCGGTCCCGAAGTTCTCAAAATAGAAGACGTTCCAGATTTACAACCAGAACAAGGACAAGTTGTTGTTGGCGTTCGTGCTGCTGGAATTAATCCTCTGGATAATATTCTACGCATGGGTATTCCTGTTGGCGAGTACTAGATTAAATTTCCTTATACTCCTGGCTACGAACTTGCTGGCGATATTATCGCAGTTGGTCGAGGTGTAGAACGAATCAAAGTCGGCGATCGCGTTTATGCAGAAACTATGAGCGGTGCTTATGCAGAACAAGCTCTATGCAATGAAAATCAAGTTTACCATTTGCCTGCAAATATATCTTACAAACAAGGAGCTGGTATTTATGTTCCTTACAAAACAGCTTACTATTCTTTATTCCATTTGGGTAAAGCTCAGCTAAGCGATACGATTTTAATCCACGGTGCAAGTGGTACAGTCGGTACAGCCGCTTTACAATTTGCTCGTAAAGCAGGTCTAACTGCGATCGGGACAGCTGGAAACCAGCAAGGACTTGAAGCTATTAAAAAATACGGTGCGAGTTTCGCCTTGAATCATCGTGAAACTGGTTATCTCAAACAGGTTGAAGAAATAACTCAAAGTCATGGAGTTGATGTTGTATTGGAAATGGCTGCTCATGCCAATTTAAACAAGGATTTGCAAATTGCAGCAAAAGGAGGACGTATCATTGTTGTGGGCAGTCATGGCAACGAGGCTTCTGTCGATCCCACTCTCATAATTGGTCAAGGAATTACGATGGCTGGAGTTAACTTATTTGCTGTTTCTCCGCGTCTAAATGAAACAATTCATCGCGCTATTGTTACAGGCTTGGAAGAAGGCTATCTTCAGCCTCGATCTAGCGATGAATTCCCCTTAAAAGATGTAGTTAAAGTTCACGAACTGATTGCTTCAGGGCAAAATGTAAATCGCATTTCTTTAATTCCTTGAATGTACTTACATTACAATTCATCTCTTCGCTTGCACAGAAATAAGTTTTAAAATATAAAGGAGAATAAATTCACTGCTGTAAATGACCGAACGCGCTACTAATCTAATTAACATATTTGCTTGCGGTGACGTCATGACAGGCAGAGGTATAGACTGCATTTTACCTCACCCTAGTAATCCTATACTTTACGAATCACACATAAAAGATGCCAGAAGATATTTAGAATTTGCCAAGGAAGTAAATGGCCCAATTCCAAAACCAGTAAACTTTTCTTATATTTGGGGAGACGCGATCGCTGAATTGTCAAGACTATCGCCAGATTTAAGGCTAATTAATTTGGAAACAAGCGTCACCCAAAGTGAAAGTTATTGGCAAGGTAAAGGTATCAACTACAGGATGAATCCAGAGAATATTGGTTGTTTGGTAGCGGCTAAGATAGATTTTTGTTCTCTAGCAAATAACCACGTTCTTGATTGGGGATATTCTGGTCTAGCTGAGACATTAGCAACATTAAAGAAAGTTCACATCGCTACTGCGGGTGCCGGTCATAATCTCGAAGAAGCAGAAACTCCAGCCGTCCTTAAAATTGAGGGCCAACAAAGAGCGATCGTTTTATCTTTAGGAACGCGAGGGAGTGGAATTCCTCTGATTTGGGCTGCTTCCGATCGTAAACCTGGTGTCAACTTAAAAGATTTGTCAGAGCAAACAGTCCTAGATATTAAAACACAAATCGAGCCAATTAAACAACAAAAAGATATCGTAATTGTCTCTATTCATTGGGGAGGCAATTGGGGTTATGAAATTACTTCTTCACAAAGAAAATTTGCTCGTCAACTTATCGACCTTGCTGGGGTTGACCTCATTGTAGGACACTCTTCTCACCACGTTAAAGGAATTGAAGTCTACCAAGGTAAACTTATTCTTTATGGCTGTGGAGATTTTATTAATGACTATGAAGGCATTGGGGGCTACGAACTCTTTAGAGATGATTTGAGTTTAATGTATTTCCTCAGTATAGATTCTCTTACTGGAAAGCTGATTTATTTGCAAATGCTCCCAACACAAATTAAACGTTTTCAAGTCAAGCGAGCTTCTACAACAGATGCCATCTGGTTGAAAGATATCTTGAATAGAGAAGGTAAAAACTTAGGAACTCAAGCCAACTTAAACAAAGATAATACTTTGACATTAAAATGGAATTAATTAGTTAATAAAAATAACAAATACCTAGATTTTTTTGTTAATATAAAAGAGACAGCTATAGTAAATTGTATTTTTATCAATAAGTCATGGGTGAGTCGGATAAGTTGGAGCTATAAAAAGGGACTTTCATAAAAATCAATTGCTCTAGAGGGAATGCAAAGAATTTATCTGTACAAACTAAATAAGCACGTCATCAGGAGTGATAAATATGGCCAAAGCAATGCGGCGCGGTATCCCTCAAAAATACTCACAACTGACCAAACACACAAGCGTTTCCCTAACACCAGATGGGCGCTTAGGACTAGACGCAATCGCCTCACAAATACAAATTAGCCGCTCGGAGTTAGTCGAACGGATAGGTCGTGGTTTGATAAAAATTATTCAGCCCGATCGAATAGAGCGCATTGAAGCCTATTTGCTCGAATTGAAAGCTCTCTATGGCGACGAGCTAAGAGGTCGCGGACTCTGGCGAAGCAAACCTAAGAAAGAAAGAAAGCAAATTTTGCAGCTTAAAATTAACCAAATAGAAGAGCTACTGGTTTCTTTCAAAACACCCGCACTTTCAGAGACTAATCTTCAAGTAGCATAGCTAATAGTTAATGAGAATTACTACTCAGTTACTTTTGAGAATTGGTATTGTTTTCGATGAGGTGCTTCCTTCGCCTTAATGTGCTTGGTTCTCTTCGATCGCCTCAGAACACAAAATCTTCTGTGATACTGACATCGCCCAAAGCCACTTTAACGCTAAACTCGTCTCCAGGCTCGCCCCTAAATTGTAGTTGGAGGTAATTATCTGCACTTCTCGATTGGGCTGAGAGAAAAACTGCTCCAGATTCATCGAGCACCATCAGTTGAAGATTGGGTGGCAGATAACGCCGATCGCCAGTCGGACGAACTTTTAGGCAAATATTGATTAGCCGATCGACTTGGGGTCTGAGCTCCACGAACAGTCCTACAGAGCCATCGCCCTGCATTCCCAAATCGATCGATTTCACCCGCTTAATCGGAGTTTCTGGTCGTTCGAGGTCAGCTGCTTCGGAAGGCTCGAAGCTTCTCAAACTGAAAGCGAGACTGGATTCTTCAGAACTTAACAGCGTTTCAACGGCTTGCCAACCCGTGTCAAAAACTCGATCCAACCATCGGCTCAAGTTGACTGCAGTTTTTCTAGCAGCTACAGATTGAGGGCCTGCTACAGAGTGCTGAAGTTGATGCAGGTGAGCCAGTAAGGCTTCAGGTGCCTGCAACTGAGTCAGTGGTAATTCTTCTGTTGCTGCCCTGGGACTAAACCCCAGTAAAGTCGCTTCTCGGAACGATTCAGAGAGCAAAACCACCACATAGCCAATTCGTTCCGAACGCACCTCTGGTGGAATTGGGCAGGTAGGAGAGAGATTCAAGAGCGGGCGACATTCTAAGCGACCTACACCGATGACTTCTAAGTCTGCCACATCTGCACATAGTCTGACAATTGGGTTCCAGCTATCCCCCGCCGTCAAGTTAGTAGGAATTCCCATCAACTGTAGATAGTCATTCACCACCGAAACTGCCAAAGTATTCAAGCGGACTTGCTCTCCTTTCTCTGCGGTGGGCTGTTCTTTAGCAAACTGCTCGGATGTATGGCGGGCTGCTTCTGTTAGAGGTAAAGGAAGGAAGCGGTCTTCTATGCTATTCACGATCTTAACCAAATTTTATTTCTACTCTATATATCCCTCAGATTTGCCAAATTTACGCAAGCAAGGCAGACATTGCCGTTGATAAAAACTGCTTAGAGTCGAGACCCCAATACCAAATTCTTCAGACAGTTTTTTCCAACTGGTTTCTGGAGGCAAGCGTCGCAGAATTAGTTTCTGGCACGTTATGGCTGGGTTGCCCTGAATGTGAACGGAGCGTAGCTTTCCCTCTCGATCGCTTTCAACCCAGTTTGTGACCTTTTCAAATATCGGTGGTATGTCCGGAGAAGCTGGGAGATTTTCGATCGGGTCAGTTGTCTTCTCCAACCTGGAAATGTTACTAACAGTTTTCCTGACTTTTTCTAATTTTAACTAGCTACCCTGCTAAAAAATTTTAATTTGTTCAATCAAACAAACAACGCGCCGCTACGCAAATTTCTGCCAATACTTTGTCAATGATTCTCAATGCCGATTCCTTCACAAAGAGCGCGCTCGTCTTTTTCTAGATTTTGATAGTACTTTAGGTAATTACGTACCCAATGACAACCACGCTTCATTAGATCGTCTAGATCTAGGGTCTCCATAATAGCTAATTGTTCGAGATCCAAATTCCACAAAATCATCGAGTCGTCCCTACTGCCAGAAGCAATCGTCTGGCTGTCGGGGCGGAAACTGACACTTAAGACTGCTTCACTGTGGCCAGTGAGAGTCTGGAGTTCTTTACCCTTAACTGTCCAGAGTTTGACTGTTTTGTCTCTACTAGCAGTGGCAATTCTTTTACTGTCAGAGCTAAAAGTAACGCTCGTGACTGCAGCATTATGCCCTGTCAGCTTTTGGAGTTCTTTCCCGTCAATGCTCCAGAGTTTGACGGTGTTGTCTGCACTAGCAGAAGCAATGATTTGACCGTCGGGGCTAAAACTGACGCTATTGACTCTAGAGCTGTGCCCTGTCAGAGTTTTTAATAAGAGCCACGATCGATCTCTACCGTTAATGGTCCAAAGTTTGACGGTGTTGTCTGCACTAGCAGAAGCAAGAATTTGACCGTCGGGGCTAAAACTGACGCTATTGACGGCATCTTTATGGTCTGTCAAAGTTTGCAGTTCTTTTCCGTCGATGCTCCAGAGTTTAACGGTGTTATCTGCACTGGCAGAAGCAAGAGTTTGGCCGTCGGGGCTAAAACTGACGCTATAGATCCAGCCTTTATGTCCGTCAAGGCGTTGTCGGAGAAGGAGTTTTTTTTGCGATACGTTCCAGAGTGCGATCGTTTTATCCTCACCTGCAGAAGCAAGGGTTTGGCCGTCGGGACTGAAACTGACGCTAGAGACTCTATTTTTATGCCCAGCAATCCGATCTAATTCTTTACCGTCACTGCTAAAGAGTCTGACACTTTTTTCGCTCGTAGCAGAAGCAATAGTCTGACCGTCGGGGCTAAAGCTGACGCTTCTAACCCAACTCTCGTGTACTTTAACGGTTTTAAGTTTCTGAGTGTCGATGCTCCACAGTTTAATTAATTTGTCCTCACTAGCAGTGGCAAGAGTTTGACCGTCGGGACTAAAACTGAGGCTATGAATTTTATCGTTATGTCCCTTGAGGTTTTGGAGTTCTTCCCCCTGCGCGTTCCAGAGTTTTGCTTTTCCGGTACTGTCAGCAGAGGCAATAGTCTGACCGTCGGGACTAAAACTGACGCTTCTAACCCAACTATCATGTTCTTTAAAAGTTTTTAGTTCCTGACCGTTGATGCTCCAGAGTTTGGCCGTGAGATCCTTACTACCAGTGCCAAGGGTTTGGCCGTCAGAGCTGAAACTGACGCTCATTACTGCATCTTTATGCCCCTTCAGAGTAGTAGAGAGACTAAATTTTCCATCTCTGGGATCTTTGCTCCAAAGTTTAACGGTTTTATCCTCGCTAGCAGAGGCAATAGTCTGACCGTCGGGGCTAAAACTGAGGCTCCTGAGCGAATTATTATGTCCAGTTAACGTTTGGAGTTCTTCACCATTCTTGTTCCAGAGTTTGACGGTGCTGTCAGCACTGGCAGAAGCAAGAGTTTGGCCGTTGGGGCTGAAACTGACGCTCATTACTGCACCTTTATGCCCCTTCAGAGTAGTAGAGAGGTAAAATTTCCCATCTCTGGGATCTTTGCTCCAAAGTTTAACGGCGCGATCGGCACTAGCAGAAGCCAGGGTTTGACCGTCGGGGCTGAAACTGACACTTCTGATCGCAGCTTTATGCCCCTTTAGGGTTTGAAGTTGCTGACCTTGCTTGCTCCAAAGCTTGACGGTTTTATCAGCACTGGTAGAAGCCAGGGTCTGGCCGTCGGGACTGAAACTTAAGCTATAGATTTGATCGCTATGGCCTGCCAATCGATTGCGTTCTCTGACTACATAAACTGCTTCTCGCAACTCTGCCTCAACTTGAGTTTGAGTTTGAGGTTTTACTTTCTGTTTTTTCAGTTGTTTGGCTGCCCTAATTGCTTCGATCAGAGCATCAAACTCCCGATCGGAAGCAATTAAGGCATCTGAATATCGACTCAGAGCGTTGATTTGACCTTCCTGAACTTTTTCGGCTTTAATTCGCTGTTGTTGAGCTTTCTGGGACTGGTCGAAAGCTACTACGCCAAAGCCAAGAGCCGCTAATAAGGCACCACTTACTAAACCTAGCAGGGACCTTAAAATGACTACCCTGCGCTTTTCCTTCTCAATTTGACTGTCCCGCTGCTCTAAACTCTTATCAATAAAGACCCGCTCGGAATAGCTCAATTCATCGAGGCGTTTGAGCTGCCAATCTTCCGCATCTGTTAAAGGCTTTCCCCGTAACAGAAGCCCGTCATCTTTGCCACTATTCTGCCATTGACGCATTGCCGTCCTTAACTGTTCTTGCCAACGGCGAAATTCCCCCCCTAACTGCATCCACTGCTGCAGACGCCCCCAGCTTTTTATCAGTGCCTCGTGAACTATTTCCACTGTTTCCACCCCTGTGGACTCGTTGCGGTTAGTCACTACCAGACGGGCATCAGCTAAACGGGTCACCAAATTCCAGTTTTCTTCTTTGACCTCCTCGCAAGTCGCCAAGCGACGGGTGTCTTCCGTTCCTTCTCCAGGACACACCAATTGAATAAACATCCTCTGCGCCCTTTGCCTGTCTGCATCAGACAATTGGGCATAAACGCTCTCGGCGTGGTTTGCCAGCGCTTCTTCTACACCGCCAATCTCTTCGTATGCTCGATCGGTTAATAGCCCATTGTTTTGTTTTGACCACAATTGGGTTAGGGCAAACTCTAGCAACGGCAAACGTCCCGATCGCTCGCCAATCTCGTCAATTAGTCTCTTCGTCAATCCTTCCTCTAACCGCACATTCATTTTAGCTGCCGGCAGGGCGATCGCCTTTTCCAATTCCGAACGGTTCATCGGTATGAGTAGTTCGGGAAGATAGTCCTGTAATGCTTTTCCCAAAGGTTGGTAAGAAAGCGCCTGTCCGAAAAAGTCAGCCCGCAGGGTCAAGATTAGAGTAAACGCTGGCGCTCTGTGTACTGCATCCAACAATCTATCCACGAAAGGATAATAATCTTCTTTTGAGCAAAGAGTGTAGAGTTCTTCAAATTGATCGGCCACCAAGACCAGGCGCGAGGTAGGGGTTCGCTGTACGATGCTTTCTACGATCTGGTGTAAAGAGTCAGTACTGCTCCGCAGTTTTATTGCCAGTTCGCTCAAAGTTTGCTCCCGTTCTCCTCGATGCCATAAAGGGGCAAGGGCAGCAGCTAGAGCATCAAAAGGATTTTGAGCCGGACGAAAAGAGATAATCTGTACCGGCGAACTTGCTCTTAAGCGGGGAATTAGCCCAGCAAATACCACACTAGACTTACCACTTCCAGAAGAGCCTAGTACGGCTACCAAAGGCTTTTTTTTGCTCGCTGCCACTAAATTTTCGATAAACTTATCCCGTCCAAAGAATAAAGACGCATCCTCCTCTCGAAAAGCAAATAAGCCACGATAGGGACAAGGGGGAATTCCCCCCAACTGCAACCAAGAAGGCGGTGGGAGGGCTGGATTTTGGCAGAGTGTCGGCAACCAAGAAGCTGCGGGAAATTTATCCTCTAATCCTTGTAGTTTTCTGCGTGCTTCTTGCACCGCTAGATACAAAGGAAGTCGCTGAAGAGCATATGCTTCCAAAAAATAGCGGAAAAATTCCTGTGCTACTAGATTCGGTACTTGTTCTCGCATAACTATGACTTGGGGGATATTCAGTTTAGCCAAAGCATTTGCTAAGCCCAATCCGTCACAGGAATTGAAAATTGCCAGCGTTAAACCCCTTTCGATCGCTGCACTTAATGCTTCTTCTAACTCTTCAATGGTCAGGCTGTTATTGTTATCTTTATCGTTGATGTAAATTCGACCTGTTTCTCCCTCAGTTTGAGAGTGACCGGCAAAAAAGAGTATGTCCCAACCAACATTTTCCCAAAGCCGACTATTAAAATCGAGGCGCTGTGGCTGGATGAGAAATTCGGTTTCGGCATCCGGTATGCTTTTGAGGAATTGGCTTTCTGTCTCTAGTTCAATGCCTTTAGTGTCACCCAAAATCCCTAAGATTCTGACTTTTTTTCTTTTTACTTTTGGCTGGGATGGTTTTCGGGGTCGATATTCTGGTCGACTCAATGCAATTACCGCATTTCGGTAATCTTTAAAGAAATCCCAGCAATGCCAGGGTAATCGCTGCAGTAATTCGTCTTTAGTTTGAATAATGAGTCTAATTTCCTCAAAAGAGTCTAATTGGGAACGCAATTGCCGCTCGATGTTGAGAAATTCTTCCGACTTAAGCCAAGCATCGAGCTGTTTTTTTAACTGCTGGCACAGGTCGCGGAACTCAACTTCAGAAAACTGGGTCAACACTTCTGGTACGGCTGTCAGTTTTCGGATTTCTCCTTGACTCCGCTGTCGATAGAACTCTCTATAGAGTATTTGAAAACGTCTGTAGAGTTGGTCAAGAGCAGGGGCTGGAGGTAAACTGCCCAGAAATTGCATCGAATGGCTAGAGCCAGCTTCCGGCAAAATTTGAGCGCTAATGTTGGGACAGCCGTTTTGCAGATTGCCCAAACCCAGATTGATAACAACTAATCTACTCATACCTACTTTTTTCAGTTCTGTTGCAAAAATTGACTTTTTTTGTCTTGTTTTAATAAATTTTTAATACTACTAGAGTGGCTGCAAATTGCTTAAAACATCTGACAATTTCAGTTTAAAAGTCTGATTATTGCTTCAGACGGGGTTCTTTGTTTTCTGTAAAAATATGTTGTTTGTAACAATATTTTATGCTAATACTGTTCCTAATAATGTGACATACTCCTACACTGATACTGGCGTATACGGTGTAGGCTTCTCACCAACTCCAGGCAACCCTTCGGATACTCGGTGAGCTTTAAGAACGGAATGCCCTACCGCTCTATTTTTTATATTTCTCGCCGCGTTCAAGTCTCTAGTCGATGCTGAATAAACTTTATTTCTCCTATTTTGGGCAACTTTATTCTTTTGCCAGTAATGCAGTGTTGTTTCATTTGAGGATAAGTAAAGGAATGATATCTTCCAATCCCCTTAAATCTTGGCTGTGCGAGATCGCTTTCCGCTACTATCTCCCTTTAGCCATCTGTCAAAAGTTAACTTGACTCTTTTGATCGCATCCTGAAGTACTTGTGAGTGAATACTATTGTATTCAGGAAACAACTCTTTAGTATTGATTAAATCTTTCTTTTGACTGTAATAATCGGGATTATCCTTGAGTTGTGGAAGATGACAAATTAAAGGACAAGAATTAACACTACTTCGGTTTTGTTCGTACCAGTTAAATCGCTCACCTAGCCGATAATTATATTGACGACGTAACAAATTAAGCCAATTTTCTATGACTTCTATTTGTTGTTTATTAGGTCGTAATTTATACTGGTAAGCTACTCTCACAACTAGGAAAAAAGATTTGTATTAATACCTATATTTTACCAGAAATATCTACTTTAAAAACTCGCTCAAATGAAGATTGATAAAAGTAGCGCTGGACTTCATATCTTATCAACTTTCAGTTAATATTGATATGAAGTCCGCACTACTTTTATCGGGGATTCATCTCACGCGCTCCCTTAACAGGTACAGACGTGAGGCTTATCCCCCTTTAAGCTAAAAAATAAGGAGGCAAACTGAATAAGATATATACTCCACCTTGGTGGCTCAAAAATGGGTTGTCAATGACTCTATATACTAACTATTGGGCTAATCGTGATTGGCAAGAAACAATTACTTTCTCACAACCCTCTTACCAAGAGAAAATATTTATCGGTGCCCAGGGAGTTCCTCTCTTTGGTATCGTTGCTATACCCGAAAAACCCAGAGCTACAATTGTTGGTACCTATGGAATTACAGGAGATCTCGAAAATCAGTGGATTCTCAGGCTCCTAGGGCGTAAAGCATATGCTGCTGGATATGCAGTAGTTTTGTTTGACTGGAGAGCCCACGGCAAAACTGCTCAATTATCTCCTATTTTAACTTCTGATGGCTTGTATGAGGGAGAAGATTTCGTACGCATTGCTGCTGAGGCTAAATCAATGGGTTGTCCAGCACCATTTTGGTTTACAGGCTATTCTTTAGGAGGACAAATGGCCCTGTGGGGGATTAAAACAGCAGAGACGATCGCTACTTGGGGAGAAGATTTAGATCTTATTGAATCGGAAATTGGGGGCGGAGCGGTAATTTGCCCTAATTTAGATTCTAATCGTTCTTTTTCTTATTTAGTGCAAGATTTTTGGGGTTCAAAAATAGAAAACGCGATCGCCAAGACTCTGAAACAATTGGCATGGAAAATTTATCAATATCATCCACAGGCAATAGATCCAGAAGCTATTGAAAGAGCAAACACTATTGCAGGATTCGATCGCGAATTGGTAATTTCTCCTTTAGGTTTCTCTACTGTAAAGGAATATTATCAGGCTAGTAGCGTTATTCCCTTCTTACCTCAACTGACAAAACCAACTCTAATAGTATATGCTGCTGACGATCCCATGTTCGATCCTACCCTCGTACCCGACCTCAAAGCTATTTGTAGCCAAAATCCCGCTCTCGATCTAATATTAACTGCTAGGGGAGGCCACGTCGGTTATATCAGTAATAAGACTAACCAGCTAAATAGTGGAGATGGCGATCGCTGGTGGGCGTGGAATCGAATTTTAGATTGGTGCGACACTCAATTGAATTAACAATTAAAATTTTTAAGAAAAAAAGCAGAATTAATGTTAGTAATTTAAATGAGGATAAAGATAAAGAAATAAAAAATAAACGAGATTACAAATTTTTCAATAATAAATGAGTAAGTTAGTCGTTCTTAAGCTAAATGGTGAATGCAGTAAAGGGTTGTTAATAAATCTTCAGATTAGAGGCAAAGAAGGGGAATATAGCTCGGAAATCAAGGGAATTTTGCCTCCAGCGACCGAAGTAATCGCAAAATATCAAGAATGGCGATCGAGTTATTCGAGACTCGAACAATCTTTGAGACTCAAAGACAAATTAGGTGATTCTTCAGGACTGACACAAAATCAAAAAATTGAGCGACCAGAGATAAATATAGGAGATTATCTCCAACGACAGAGGGAAGATTGTTGCGATCGAGCTAAAAAATTAAAAACCCAATTAAATCAATGGCTAAATTACCTCGGATTTAAACGTATAGAGAAGAAATTACGAGAAGAATTACATCCAAACGAAGAGATTAGATTTTTAATTTACACTTGTTGTCCCGAATTGAAAAAACTCCCCTGGCATCTTTGGAACTTTCTGGCTGCTTATCCTTTGTGCGAAATTGTCTTTGCTGGGTTAGAAAATAGACGATCGCCAAAGTCGAAAACTCCTGCTAATCAAGTTAGAATACTAGCGATTTTAGGAAATGATTCAGAGATAAATTTATTCCGATACAAACAAGAGCTAATCCAAAATTCACCCGAGATTAAAATAACTTTTCTAGATCTCAAAAAAAGGCAAGAAGTTTACAACCAATTGCGAAACCTGCCCTGGGACATAGTATATTTTGCCGATCGCAGTAAAAAAACAGAAAGTCAAACAGGGCAAATTCATACAGGTCAAATTCATATCGATCGTACTGAAACCATCGCCAAAGAAGAAATTAAATCAGCACTAAAAAAAGCAATAGAAAACGGGCTGCAATTAGCTATTTTTAACTCCTGCGAAGGCGTGGGATTGACCTCTGAAAAAGAAAAGCTATATTTACCCCAAGCGATCGTAATGCGAGAGCCAATTCCAGAAGAAGTAGGGCAGAAATTTTTAAATTACTTTTTAGGCGCTTTAGCTTCAGGAGAGCCTTTACATCTGGCAGTGCGATCGGCAAAAGCAAAATTGCTCAATTGGGAGAATCATTATCCTTGTGCCAGTTGGCAACCCTTAATTTTTCAAAATCCAGCCTTAAGACCTTTAACTTGGTTCGATCTGCTCAGAGAAACTGTATTGATGCCCAGTTATTCTCGATCGGAAGGCAAAGTAGGAAGAAATGTTTTAGGTTCCAATGTACCTAGGGGATCTCGAAGAGATCCCCTGCACGCTTCGCCCAAGGCGAAATCGCACGTCGCACCTTCCCCAAAGAAAAAAAACAGACCGCACCCGACTCAACCTAGTGTAGATCGCGTAATATATCGTCACTCATCAATCTTCGAGACTTCTGGAAGTGACTCGCAAAACCCGATAGAAACTCCAAAAGACAAAACCGATTCAATCGCGCCGAATTTAATCACGATTGCCACTTCAACCTCGATCGCTTTATCCCTTGTCGGATTTATGCATTTCTTCAAACCACAGCCTCAAATACCCCCCCAACCAACAATGCCGCGCAATTCTTTAAAAATCAAGAGTAAACCCCAGTATCACTCTACATTTAAGGAAGTAACTGGGGTTCCCTCTGGCACTTTTACATATGGGGGTAGTACAGCTTGGGCGATCGTCCGCAGAGAAATAGACCCCATCATTCAATCACTTCACCCAGAATTTCGGTTAATTTATGTGGATCACCACACCGAGCCTCCTAGTTCGGGTGTAGGAGTTACAATGTTAATCGACGATCACTTGAATATTTCTCAAGCTTCTCGCGCCTTGAAACCTACAGAACACGAAATCGCCGAACAACGTCGCTTTAGTATGAAGCAAATTCCTGTAGCGATCGATGGTATTGTCTTTGCGGTCAATCAAAGCTTAAATATTCCAGGTTTAACACTGAGCCAACTCGAAGGTATTTATACTGGTGAAATAACCAATTGGCAAGAAGTAGGAGGCCCCAATCTGCAGATAGTACCGTATTCTAAATCTGCTCGTACAAGCGGCAGCGCTCACTTTTTTGCCGATCGCCTTTTGAATAGTAGAGAATTTGGTTCTACCGTTAAAATAGTCACTAATACGACTCTTACTCTTCGAGAAGTTGCCGCTACTAAAGGAGCAATTTTCTATGCTTCGGCTGTTGAAATTATACCCCAATGTACCATCAAAGTAATTCCCATAGGTCGCACTTCTACAGAGTTGATTTCACCTTATCAACAGCCTATAATTCCAGCAAAAGAATGTCCGCAGCGCCGCAATCAGCCCAATCGCCAAGCTTTCCACGATGCCAGTTACCCGCTGGTTCGCTATCTTTACGTGATTGTCAAACAAAATGGTCTTATCGATCAACAAGCAGGGGAAGCTTACGCTGAGTTGCTTCTTTCAGAAGAAGGTCAAAGGCTGATCGAGAGAGTGGGTTTTGTTCCTATTCATTAGATTGATAGATGGACGATCGCGAGCGGAAATTTATTACCACCGAACCCTTAGACAAAGGTGGAGAAGCAGGAGAAAAAAAAGTCTGGGAGACTATTTGCGATGCTTTTGCCGAGCGCGAGTGTATCGGTTACTGGCGCTATCCAATCTTTTCTGTTGTAGGGAAATATCGCAAAGAACCAGATATTCTTATCCTTGACAAAGAACTGGGTATAGTAATAATTGAAGTTAAATCAATTACGAGCGAGCAAATTGTTTCGATTACAGGGCATCGCTGGCAATATCAAAACTTTTATACCAGCTTTGGCAACCCCTACCAACAAGCAGAAAATCAATTATTTGCTCTCCTCGAATATAGCGATACCGAACCTACTCTACACCGTCAAGTTACAGGTAGAGTAATTGTCGCCCTTCCTCTAATTACCCAACAACAATGGCAACAAAGGGGTTTTCACCAACTACCTAGCAGTCCTCCTATTTTGTTTAAAAACGATCTGCGCTCGTCTGCATCTATTTACAAAATTTTACAACAAACCCCTCCAGTCACTTCAGGAAAACAACTCACTCCCAAACAGTGGAAACTTCTCGTCGCACTCATCTGCGGTACTCCTCTATTTCGCCAACCAACACGTCGAGTTTTAGCCCCAACTCAGAGTCGAGGGCAAATATTAGCTAAGGCGCGAGAGCATATCTATCAGCTAGACTTACAACAAGAATGTATCGCCAAACAAATTCCTCCAGGGGCGCAACGCATTCGCGGTATAGCAGGAACGGGCAAAACTGTTCTTCTATCTCAAAAAGCTGCCCACATCCACTTAAAACACCCTAAGTGGAAAATTGCCTTTGTCTTTTTCTCCCGCAGTCTTTACCACACTATTATTCGAGAAATAGATAAATGGCTGCGTCACTTCAGCCAAAACCAGCAAAGATACGACCCAAAAAATCCTAACTTACTCGTTCTCCATGCTTGGGGGGCAAAAAAACAACCAGGTTTGTACAGTCTTCTTTGTAAATATGCTGGGGTCGAGCGGCTCACTGTTAAAGATACTCACAGCAAAAAACCCAACGAAGCTTTAGCCGAAGTTTGCATTCAACTCCTCAAACAAGCTTCTATTCCCCAATTATTTGATGCCATTCTCATTGATGAAGGACAAGATTTAATTGTCGATCGCCCTCTTTTTGAAGACAAACAGCCTTTTTATTGGATGGCTTACCAAGCATTGCGAGCGGTCAACCCAATTCATCCAGAGCAAAAACGTATAATCTGGGCATATGATGAAGTACAAAGTCTAGAAAGCCTCAATATCCCTACAGCTAGCCAACTATTTGGGGAACAACTAGGTCATTTAGTCACGGGAAAACACAGAGGTGGTATCAAAAAAAGCGAAATTATGTATCGATGCTACCGCACCCCTCACCAAATTCTCACTGCCGCACATTCTATTGGTATGGGGTTATTGCGTCCTCAAAGAATGCTGACTGGTATTACTAGGAAAGAAGAATGGGAAGCAATTGGCTATAGAGTTCGCGGGAATTTTATTCCTGGTCAACAGATTACTGTCAAACGCCCCCGCGAAAATTCTCCCAATCCTATTTCTCAATTATGGCAAGGAGAAGTAATTGAGTTTAAAGTGTATGGCGATCGCGCCTCGGAATTAACAGCCCTTGCTAACAACATCAGCTACAACCTCAGATATGACGGTTTGCGTCCCGCAAGAGAAATTTTAGTGATTGTTTTGGGTTCTTTTTTCGAGGCGATGAAACTAGAAACCCGCGTGGCTGGGTTTTTGATTAAACAAGGAATTCACATCTTTATTCCCAGCACCTCTGATTGTAATATGCTGCAACCAGATAAAAATAATATAGATCCAAACAAGTTTTGGTGTGAGGGTGCTGTCACTGTATCTCGGATTCACCGCGCCAAGGGACACGAGGCGGATATGGTTTATCTGGTTGGTTTCGATAATGTTGCTAAAGATGAGAGCAATATTTATCTGCGCAACCAGTTATTTGTTGCTTTAACTAGGGCGAGGGGTTGGGTGAAACTCAGTGGTATTGGCGCTTATCCCATGTATGAGGAGATGTATCGCACCCTAAAAAGTAAGGATAGCTTTACTTTTACCTTTTGCCGTCCTCAAGAGCGAGAAATTAGTGTTACGGATGCAGGAGAATTACTGAAAAGATTTGCCCTCGGAGGAAGAAATTTTCAGCACGCAGACTTGAGAAATGCCGATCTAGAGGGGGTTAATTTGAGTAATGCTAACTTAATTGCTGCTAATTTGCAGGGGGCTAATTTAAGAACTGCTCGTTTAGATGGAGTTAAGTTAGCGCTCGCTGACCTTTCTGGTGCAGATTTAATGGGTGCTAGTTTGAAGGGTGCCAAACTTATGGGTGCAATTCTTCGAGGTGCTAACTTGAATTATGCCGATTTCAATAATGCCGATCTCAGTGATGCTGACCTAAGTGAAGTGAAGTTAATTGGTACTAACTTAGTAGGCGCTATTTTGAACTGTTACCCCGTCTCGACGACGGAGGGAGTTTCCGACGCTTCAACGAACCACGTTTAGCTAATCCTCCGCAGGAATAAAGACGATCGGTGCGAAATAATCCCTGCATAATTCTTTTCAAGAAGTCAGAAGTCAGAAGTAGCAATTATACCAATTCTCGAAAATAACGAGAGACTTAGGGAACAGGGAATAGGGAATAGGGAATAGGGAATAGGGAACAGAGGGATTTGAGCTTTTTTTATTAATAAAAACTATTTCTTATCTCTCTAGTTACTTTTGAGAAATG
>JASJDA010000144.1 GCA_030065755.1 Prochloraceae cyanobacterium
TTAATAAAACTTAATATTTTATTGGAAAATCGATCCGCCTGACGGCGGAAAAAAGGCAAAGGGAAAAAGGGGAAGAGGGTAAAGGGTTATGTAGTCCTGGATGCGACGCGGATAACACGGAAACCGATATAGTGGATGCGGTAGCCGCGCGTACTACCGTAGCGAGACGCAGAACGGCAGAAATCAGGATTGAAGCTCCAAGAACCACCGCGTATTACTTTTATGCTACTAGACTCTGAAAGCCAAGGCTTACCATCATTTGGGGCATTTTGATAATTCTCATGCCAATCATCAGTACACCATTCCCAGACATTGCCGTGCATATCGTATAAACCAAAGGCATTGGGGGAAAACTTACCTACATCAGTTGTTTGTTGTCGATATTCTCCTTTTGGCTCAGATGCATAAGTTTGACTACCTCTATAATTGGCTAGCTCGCTGGTAATAGTTTCGCCAAAATGAAATGGGGTAGTAGTCCTAGCACGACAGGCATATTCCCACTGTGCTTCACTGGGTAGTCTATATTCTTTTCCCGTTACGATCGACAACCTCTTACAAAACTCAACCGCATCGTACCAAGAGACCATTTGTACTGGACGTTTATCGCCTTTGAAGTTGGATGGATTTGGAGCGAGATCGAGATAGACTTTAGGGAGGTTAGCGATCGCCTTCCATTGTGCTTGGGTGACTGGAAATTTGCCCATAAAGAAAGACTCAACAGTAACATAGTGCTGCGGTTTTTCAAATCTAAACCAATCCTTGTTAAATTTTTTAACTAGCCTTTCTATTTCCTCATCTTCCGTTCCCATCAGAAATTTGCCCCCAGGAATAGCTACCATATCTAAAGTGACACCATTGCCTAGGTTTTCAGTAAAGTATTGGGCTTTACTTGAGCGGCGATCGAGCGTAATTTCTGAACCCAGACCCATCCATTTTGTTTGTATCTTTACAGTTACCACCTCAAATTCAAACAGCTGAAGTGAAGAAGGGGATTTTTTGGACTCTGGAGCAGTTTTTTGCGCGTCTTGTTCGAGTTGTTTTTGCTGCTCTGCTTCTGCCTTTTGTTTTCGCTTCTTTTCTGCCTCTTCTTGTTTCAGTTTCTTCTGATATTTAGCTTCTGCCTCAGCAAGAATCGGTTGTTCAATTTGCCCTACATCCTCAGTTTTGATTCCTAAATCTCTCTGGCGCAACTCCAAATCTTTTTTGCTGCGATCGCTAAGAGGATACTCACTTTGAATATACTTCCTGAAAGTTTTCTCATATTTTTTTAGATTGTCCTGATACTTTTTCAAGGGTTCAAAGGCACGGCTTTCAATTTCTTCTGCCTCTTCCTGAGTTAATTTCAATTCCTCCCGAAGATCGTCTAGCGAATCCCGTTCGGCGATCGAAATCTTTCCATCAGATAATGCTTCCTCAACCTTCTTAAGATATTGTTCCCGAGCAGCTTTCTTTTCCTCTAATTTCTGCTGGCGCTGCTTAAATAAATCTTGAGCAACTTTACGAATCCCCTTCGCCACATCCAGAAAGGCTTCGTTTTTATTTTCCCAAGTGGCGATCGCCTTTGCATCCTTAGGAAAAGCTTGTAACTTGGAAAACGGCAGCCACGACCAATCACAAGGTTCTAAGATAACTGGGACAACGATAGCTTCTCCATTCTCATGTCGCTTCATTGCTTCTTTCAGTTCAATGTTAAAGCAATAGTTTGAAACAACAAAATCAGGACTAACCAATAGTAAGATAATGTCAGCTTGTTTCAGGTTGTTATCAATTTGATCCGCCCAATTCATACCCGCTTGAATCTGGCGATCGTGCCATGCTTCGATTACCTTTTGCCCTTTCAGCGGTGCTAGGTGCTTATCTAACTGTTGCCGCAGGGGTTCATCCCTATGAGAGTATGATATAAAAAGTTTAACTGATTCGCTTACCATGTTATTTATGTAAACTGATGAGTGAAAATTCTTATATTGGTTCTTCTTTTGACGAATTTCTTGAAGAAGACAATAGCTTAACTGAAGTTAATAATATCGCACTTCAAAGAGTTCTTGCTTGGCAGATACAACAAGCAATGGCAATTTTTTTCTTAAAAACCAACGATCGAGACTGAAAGAGATCGGCTTTAGCGGATACAAACTAATAATATTGAGAACGAAAAAAACTCCTCGTTACTAAGGAACCCAGCGAGGTTTGAAACCAGAGATAAGCGCTTGTGGTGGATATATCTTAGAGTTATCTTCACTTTGGAGAGACGATAAAGATAAAATCCAAATA
Organism: Prochloraceae cyanobacterium; assembly: GCA_030065755.1. Classification (GTDB taxonomy): domain Bacteria; phylum Cyanobacteriota; class Cyanobacteriia; order Cyanobacteriales; family JASJDA01; genus JASJDA01. Next base: position 2,269 of record JASJDA010000144.1, read on the forward strand.
TTCCCAGCAGAAATAGCTTTTCCGCTGTCAGTTAAAACTAAATCATTTGGCTTGGTATTTGTAGTGATAATCTGATCGAACAGTAAAGATAAACCATCAGCAGACATACTCAAATTAACCTCTTTATAGTTAGTTAATGCGAGTATGGGAGAATCTTCGCCAGTTTTTAGGTCGATCGCGCTTAAAGAGGGTTCCTGTTCGTATCCCGATGGCGTTGGTACTAAATTGGTAGTGAGGCAATATAGTTCTCTTTGTTGTCTGGGTTCAAATAAACACTGGTCAATTGTACCGACCGTGCGAAATAGTTCTTTTTCTAAACCTTCAAAGCTAACTAGAAATAGCGATCGCGTATAGTCTTGATTTTCTCGGACTGTTAATATATTCTCGCCATCGGCAGAAAAACCGATCGCGTTGGTATAGTTTGGTAAAAATTGCGACGACCCACCTAAAGCTTCTGTTAAGGGAACAATAACAACCCCTTGTTTTTGAATAACTGCTAGTTTCTGACCGTCTGGTGCGAGGAGAAACTTGTTTCCTTGAATTCCCAAAGGTCGAGATTTTGCTTGAGAAGGTAGAACCCACAAACTGGATTCTGCTTGATTATCCCAATTTATCCTTTGGACTACTATTGTACTTCCATCAGCAGAAAGGTCAAATTTAAGATTTTGATATTGTTTCGCGTCTAAAATGAGCTTTATTTTGCCTACTGGTTTTTTATCCTCAGATTGAAAGTTTAACCCTGTCGTAACTGTATAAAGCTGTTGGGGAATATAATCTGGCGAATTTATATTGCGATCGAAGGCAGTAAATAATATTTTCTCTCCATCTGGGTAAATTTCAAACTTTGTTACCAGTAAATCGGTCGGGGTTAAGATCTTTTTTTTCTTCTCATTGAGATTGTAGAGGAGCAATCTTCCTTTTTCTTCCCCTTCTACTCCCAGATAGGCAAAAACTAGATCTCTGGTGCTGAAGGAAGCAGTATATGGTTCGATAAGGGTAGCCATCCCTTTTTCTGTTTTTTTGTCGGAAGTATGGTTAATTGTATATCTGCCGTAAAATTCTTTTGCTCCTTGCAGATTTAATTTGTAGTCAATACCGTAAATAGGCATTTGTGTGAGAGTATAGTGTAGAGTTTTTCCAGACCAGCTGATTTTACCTGGAAGAAGTGGTTCAATTTGGAGATTTTTCTCGACACTGCTTCGATCTACAGGTCGATTAAAAGTAAGAGTAAATTCTCTTTCGTTGACTCCTGCTTGTTTGTTATTCCAACTAAAACCAACTACCTGCGAAGGATTTCGATCGCCCCATTGAAAAATAATAAAGCTCCCCATACTCAAAACTAAAATTGTTCCTAAGGCAACTAAGTCGAGAGGCTGAATTAATTTTGAGTTTTTGATTCTCGATCTATTGTTTTTTTTTGCTTCTGATAACATCTTGCCTGCTGATTATCATATATATAATATTATTTAACTTCTCACTTTCAACTCCACAAATATTTGTAAATTAGCACCAATTAATCTAATCTGCAATAGGTAAGTAGAGATCTTGCATAACAAGATCTCTACATAAATATATTCGTATTTAGTAGTTATTGTTTCTTAATTTTTGTTTACACTCTCTAAGATATGTATGGTCGCGAAATACTTACTAGAGCCGGATTTTTCTTTCAGATAACTTTGAGTTTTTAAGAGAAATTTAATATTTGTTATTTTTTCTATACCAAAAGAGATTATTTATATTATTTGGCTAAATAAATTTAAAGTATTCTTATTTAATTTTCAAAAAAAATTTAGTCTTTAAAAGGGAAAGGAATGCTAAGTTAAAAGAGAAAATAACAACTAATAAAGTATTAGAATATACAAAACAATAAAGGCAAGGGTAAAAACAAAGTAAGTAAATAAAAGGACTCTAGTAAGGTCAGTTCAATGAATATTGATGTGTTACAAGAAAGCTTAACTATTATCAGACTGAGAAAAAAAGAATTTGCAGCTACATTTTACGAAAATCTTTTTGCAGAATATCCAGAAGTAAAGAGATTGTTTGTTGGCACAAATATCAAAAAACAAGAAACAAAATTAATGACGGTATTTGTGATTGTCATTAGTAATTTACACAATATTACTTATTTAAAGAATTTACTCAAAAATTTAGGTACGAGGCACGTAAAATATGGAGTTGTTTTAAAGGACTATGATATTTTAGGGGATATATTAATCAAAACTATAAAATCATACTTGCAAGAAAAATGGACGGTAGAAATAGAAGAAGCATGGAAATATGCTTATCAGACTATAGTGAATTTAATGCTAGAAGGAGCCACAAATAATAACACTAACCATTATGACGATCGCCTTCCTTATATACCTTCGATCGTAGAAAAATTAAGAGCAGAAGCCATTGCTCAAAAATACCTGCGAGACGGTCGCTCTCTTAACCTAGTTAAGCACAAACTCAAAGACGATTATTATTTTAAAGAATTAGAGAGCCAAATTGGCACTGCTCAAACAATGGAAATAATTTCAGATGTAGTCAAAAGAGCTAGTCAGAAAGAACTTAATTACAACAAAGTAACAATATCCTAACTCATATAAATAGTCGCTAAAGCTAAATGAAGAGAGTCAGAAATGGTAAAATCAATTAATATCAATAATTCCCGAATAGACAAACTAAATATTGTCGAGAACTATAGATTGGTAACAGAAAAATCTGCCAAGTCAAGCGATCGAGAGCAAGGGCAGATTAGAAAAATAGTCAAGTCAAGATCTTTTAGAGAAAAATTTGCCACCTACACCGGTGAGAGCATCAACTGCTTGCAAGTCATATTAAAACTTAAAGGTTCGGTGTTGCGGGGAATTCTTCCTTGCATTGCTTTGTGCGGGATCTATGCCTTGTTAGTGTCTGGTGCCGATCGCGCGGGCTATCTATCGAGTATTAGCGAACTAAAAGCCTTACCCAACGCCATAATAACCCTGAACATCATTTTGAGTTTGCTATTAGCTTTTCGTACTAATACCGCACACCAAAGATTTTGGGAAGGTCGCAAGTTGTGGGGAGCGATGGTCAATACCGTTCGCAACTTAACTCGTAGTATCTGGATATATATAGAAGAATGCGATCGCAAAGACAGATACGAAAAAGAAGCAGCCGTTAGGCTGGCAACTGCTTTTCCTATAGCGATGAAATTGCATCTGCGCAGAGAATCAGTAAACTCCGAGTTAGCCCCTTTTGTGACACCGTGGCAGTATCAAAGACTGCAATATGCCAATCACCCAACTCTAGAAATTGCTTTTTGGGTTGGAGATTACTTGCAGGAACAGTACGATCGAGAACGGGTAAACGTGATTCAATTAGCCTTACTGCAAGAACAGTTGAACGAGATGGTGAATATTCTCGGTGGCTGCGAGCGCATTTTGAAAACACCAGTTCCCCTAGCATATACGATCGCGCTAAAAATACTATTTATGGTTTACTTTTTGGTGTTACCCTTAGGTTTAGTTCAAGGTTTACATTGGTGGACAGTTCCAGCGACAATATTTATTAGTTTCCTAGTATTTAGCATTCACGAAATAGGTTGTGAGATTGAAGAACCATTTGGAAGGGATCCCAACGACCTACCATTAGATTTTATTTGCAATACGATCGTCTGCAACGTCAAAGATTTGCTGATTTTCGAGCCTTCTCATCGCATACCTTTTTCTACAAGGGTGAGAAATGCCAAGAATTATCTTTCTGGGAAGAGTTGGCGGCTGATGCCATTTGTTAGAGGAAGGATATCCGATTTAAAAAAACATCTAAATTTTAACGATAGATACTAAAAGCCTTAGCGGACATTAGTTTGAAGCTATATTGAGCCGACGATAGAGATGCTTGCAGGATCGCGCTTCGCGATTGAAAAGGGACTCGAAATAGTTTGGGTTGTCCCTATTTCGGATAATATATAGAATGCTTACAAAAACTATAGCGTTTATTAGGAAGTGGTAAGAAAAGCTCCGCTTCCTCTTCGTATACTAAAACAGAGTATCTAGAGGAAAAAAATCAATGAACGAAGAAATCTTTGAAAAAGTTAAAAAAATTGTGGCCGAACAATTAGAAGTTGAGGAAGATAAAATCGAGCCAAAAGCCAACTTCGCCAACGATCTAGGCGCAGATTCCTTAGACGTAGTGGAATTGGTTATGGCATTAGAAGAAGAATTTGAAATTGAAATTCCTGATGAGGCTGCCGAACAAATTGATACTGTAGGAAAAGCGGTAAATTACATCAGTGAAAAAGTAGAAGCTCCTGCTTGAACGATCGCATTGGAAATACCTCTCAAAATTACCCACTCGTAGAAAAAGTTGATTTTTAATAGAGAAGTTCGAGCGCGATTTTAGAGATATTCTATGAAACGTCTCTACAGTATTAGACTTCTTTGTTAATCCAAGGCTTGACACAAATTATTTGTGCCACAAGTCTTGGGTTTTGCCAAACTAATAGTCAAGATCCCAAGTATATTGAGAGGATAAAGCTCTAAGCAGCAAGAAGAGAGAATAGATAGAAAGAACCATGACAAATTGGCTAAAACGCGTTGTAGTTACTGGTATCGGCGCGATTACCCCGATTGGGAACAATCTAACAGAATATTGGCAAGGTTTGTTAAGCGGACGCAATGGAATAGGTCCAATTACTGTTTTTGATGCTTCTCGCCACGCCTGTCGCATTGCTGGAGAAGTAAAAGGCTTTGACCCCCACGACTATATGGAACGTAAAGAAGCAAAGCGCATGGATCGCTTTGCTCAATTCGCAGTATCGGCAAGTAAACAAGCGCTCGCTGATGCTGAGTTAGAGATTAACGAACTCAATGCAGACCAGATAGGAGTACTTATTGGTACGGGAGTTGGCGGGATTAAAATAATAGAAAACCAACAAGAAGTGTATCTGACGAAAGGGCCTTCTAGATGCAGTCCTTTCTTGGTACCGATGATGATTGCTAATATGGCGGCAGGTCTGACAGCAATTCATACGGGTGCTAAAGGGCCTAACTCTTGTACGGTAACTGCCTGTGCTGCTGGCTCCAACGCAGTAGGAGATGCTTTTCGTCTGATTCAGCGCGGATATGCTAAAGCAATGATTTGTGGTGGAACTGAAGCAGCAATCACCCCTTTATCCGTAGCTGGTTTTGCCTCGGCGAAGGCTCTATCTACCCGCAATGAAGATCCTGCTAGCGCCAGCAGACCCTTCGATCGCGATCGCGATGGCTTCGTGATGGGAGAAGGCTCCGGAATTTTAATCTTAGAAGAATTACAACAAGCCCTCGCTCGAGGTGCCAAAATTTATGGGGAAATAGTCGGCTACGGCATGACCTGTGATGCGTATCACATGACTTCTCCAGTACCCGACGGTAGAGGTGCAACCAGAGCAATGGAATTGGCTCTCAAAGACGGGGGTTTAACTCCCGATCTCGTAAGTTACATCAACGCTCACGGCACTAGCACTTCGGCAAATGACAGCACTGAAACTAAGGCAATTAAAAAAGCTTTGGGCGAACGAGCCTATCAAATCCCGATTAGTTCTACTAAATCCATGACAGGTCATCTTTTAGGCGGGTCTGGAGGGATTGAAGCAGTAGCCACAATTATGGCGATCGCCAATGACAAAATTCCCCCCACAATTAATTTGCACAATCCCGATCCAGAATGTGACTTAGATTACGTAGCCAATGCGAGCCGCGATGGCGTCGTAGAAGTAGCTTTATCCAATTCTTTTGGCTTTGGCGGTCACAATGTTACGTTAGCATTCAAGAAATATGTCTGAATTCTGAAACTAATTTATAACTTTATTTTTAGATTTCAGATAACAACAGTCCTTGTTCCTTGCTCCCCAAGAGTGGGATGATGAGAAAAACCCTTTGGGACAACCCACAGCCAACAAGTTTTCAAATCGCTTTAAAAAAAGCGTTAATTTTTGTTAAATTGTCCTTTACTTCAAAATAAATTATGGTAGCTGCCACCCAGTCACTCCAAGAACTTTGCATAAATTCCATTCGCTTTCTGGCAATAGATGCTGTAGAAAAAGCTAACTCAGGTCATCCAGGGCTACCGATGGGAGCGGCTCCAATGGCTTTCGTGCTTTGGGATCGCTATATGCGGTACAACCCCAAAAATCCTACATGGTTGAACCGCGATCGCTTCGTTCTCTCAGCAGGTCACGGGTGTATGCTACAGTACGCTCTGCTTCACCTAACTGGTTACGACAGCGTTCCTATCGAAGAGATTAAGCAGTTTCGCCAGTGGGGGTCGAAAACCCCAGGACACCCAGAAAATCACGAAACCCCTGGGATAGAAGTTACTACTGGCCCATTAGGACAGGGTATCGCTAATGCAGTGGGGTTAGCTTTGGCAGAAGCTCACCTAGCAGCTAAGTTTAACAAGCCAGATTGTAAAATTGTCGATCATTACACCTACGCTATCTTAGGTGACGGCTGCAATATGGAAGGTATTTCTGGCGAAGCCTGTTCCCTAGCAGGACATTGGGGCTTAGGTAAACTGATCGCTCTTTACGACGACAACCACATTTCCATCGACGGTTCTACCGACCTAGCCTTTACCGAAGATGTTGGCAAGCGTTTTGAAGCTTACGGCTGGCACGTTCAACACGTAGAACAAGGCAACGACGACCTCGACGCGATCTCCAAAGCGATCGAAGCAGCTAAAGCAGTCACCGACAGGCCCTCTTTAATTAAAGTAACCACTATCATTGGTTTCGGCTCCCCCAATAAAGCCAACAGCCACGACGTTCACGGATCTGCTCTCGGTGCAGATGAAGTAAAAGCAACAAGAGAGAATTTGGGTTGGGAGTATCCCGAATTTGAAGTTCCCGCAGACGCGCTCAAACACTTCCGCAAGGCAGTAGAAAGAGGAGCAGCATACGAACAAGAGTGGAATGAACTCTTTGCTCAATACAAATCTAAATATCCAGAAGATGCAGCGCTTTTAGAGCGGATGAAGAGCGGCAAGTTACCTGACGGCTGGGAAAAAGCTCTGCCAACCTACACCCCAGAAGATAAGAAAAATGCCACCCGCAACCATTCTGGCATAGTTCTCAACGCTTTGGCTGGAGTATTACCAGAACTAATTGGGGGTTCGGCTGACTTAGCTCCTTCTAACAAAACCTTACTTAAGTCTTCTGGAGACTTCCAAAAAGATGCCTACGAAAACCGCAACCTGCGTTTTGGCGTACGGGAACACGGTATGGGCGCTATTTGTAACGGTATTGCTCTACACGGTTCGGGTTTAATACCCTACGGCGCTACTTTCTTGGTATTTACCGACTACATGCGCAATGCAATTCGTCTCTCAGCTTTATCTGAAGCTGGGGTAATTTGGGTAATGACCCACGACTCGATCGCTCTAGGAGAAGACGGACCAACTCACCAACCAGTAGAACACGTTGCTTCCTTGCGCGCCATTCCCAATCTAGCTGTATTCCGTCCTGCTGACGGTAATGAAACATCTGGTGCTTATAAGGTAGCAGTTGAAAATCGTCACTCTCCCACACTACTAGCGCTTTCTCGTCAAGGTTTGCCTAACTTAACTGGAAGTTCGATCGAAGGAACTGAAAAAGGCGCTTATGTCCTCAGCGACGACGGCGGTACTCCCGATCTTATTTTGATGGGTACTGGTAGCGAAACTCAACTCTGCGTTGACGCGGCTGTTGAACTGCGCAAAGAAGGCAAGAAAGTACGGGTAGTTTCTATGCCTTGCTGGGAGCTATTTGAAGCTCAAGACGAGGCTTATAAAGAATCCGTACTTCCTAAAGCTGTGAAGAAAAGAGTATCTGTAGAAGCGGGTACTACCTTTGGCTGGTCTCGTTATGTCGGCGATGAAGGCGTATCGATCGGCGTCGATCGTTTTGGTGCATCTGCTCCTCTGGGGGCGTTGCTAGAGAAGTTTGGCTTTACTGTAGATAATGTGGTAGCTAAAGCTAAAGCTGTGTTGGCATAGTTTCTCACCTCGAATTTAATTAATTTTTAATTGTATTTTTTAGCCTTCTATCTCTAGGAGGCTTTTTTGCTGTTCTTCAATAGTTTTAATAACTTTTTCAGGCTGAATTATAGGACAGATAATGCCTGATTTTCTTTCTTGTAGAGGCTTAGTCTCTGAAATTAGAGACTGTAACTGAACTTTAAGAGTTTTCAATTGTTTAATGCGGCCGTCAATTTCTGAGATTTTAGTTTGTAAAGTATGCCGAACTTCGCTACAAGGTATTTCTCCTCGATCGTGAATTTGAAGAATCTGCCCAATTTCAGTTAGGCTCAACCCCAGACTCTGGGAACGTTTGATGAAATTTAGTCGCCCAATAACTTCAGGAGAAAAAAGCCTAAACCCTCCTTCGGTACGTTTTAGGGCACAGAGCAATCCTAATTTTTCATAATAGCGAATGGTCTTAATAGAAACTTGACTAATTGCAGATATTTCGCCAATCCGCAAGAGTTTTTGTTCTCGATCTACCATGAACGATTTTTTCTGGAAGTGGTTTCTAAATTAGGACAATTAAACTTTGCATTTTAATTTTAACTGCGATCGCACCTCAATATAAACTTTTGTTACATTAGTTGGTATTACGCTGCTAAAAAATTTCGTTCAAATTCAACAAAAATCCAGGTAAAACATCCTCTCCCGATACAGTAGTAGGAGATTGCACGACTTCTACTTTTCGATCGCGACGATAAATTTCCACGACTTTTCGTTGCGGATCGATTAACCAACCCAATCTAGCGCCATTTTCCCTATATTCAACCATTTTCTCTTGCAATTTTTTAAGTCCGTCACTAGGAGAGCGCAATTCGACGACAAAATCGGGACATATTGGCAGAAATTTTTCTTGTTGCTCTTTAGTTAGAGCATTCCACCTTTCCATTTTCACCCAAGATGCATCAGGAGAGCGATCGCCACCTAACGGTAATTTAAATCCAGTTGAAGAGTCAAAGACTTTACCAAGCTTATTTTGACGATTCCAAGCTCTCAGTTGAAAATTTATCTCCGAATTGCGATCGCCTGTTTTTCCTCCTGTGGGTGGCATAATAATTAATAATCCGGTTGCAGTCCGCTCGAATCTCAAATCCCGATGTTCGTGACAAAGCTTCCAAAATTGCTCGTCAGTCAATTTGAGTTCTAATTCTAGGGGAGATGGTAGATAAACCACGGCACTAAAAAATTTCAGTCAAATCTAATACAAATTTAGATAAAACTCTTCTTTAAATACAACAGCAGCACGTAACGCTACAGGGATCTCTTCGAGATCCCCCCTCTATTTTACTGCCATAATTGTTTACGGGTGCGGCAGGACTTGAACCTGCGACCGACCGCTTGTAGGGTAGAAGTAGATATCGCTATTTACTCCCCCCTCCGAACCGGACGTGAGACTTTCACCTCATCCGGCTCTCCACTGCTTATCCCTTACGGCTTCTGATACTTTAAGTCATTTTCTGTCGTTCAATCTTTTATCGGCTTATCTTCTTCAGCCTTCATCTGGCTACACCCATAATCTAAATATGGATTTCGCTGTTCGCCCCATTTAATTTTATATTTTGCCAGTTTGGTTTCGTAAGTATGCCTTAAATTAACTCCAGCATATCCCCAAGTTTTCCATCCTCTTGTGTCTTTTACTAAATATGTTTGTAAAACATATTTCTGAACCGACATTTTAGAGGAAACATTGGCGTGTTTCTTTCTCAACCAAAGATACATCCTTTCGTTAATCCATCGATCGAGGTTTTTGAATAGATCGGAACTGTTTGCAAATCTGTAGTACTCGCACCAGTCCTCGATCGCCCTATTGATGGATTTGATTCGACTGACAATATTTACATTAACTTCCTTAAAGGATGTCATTTGTTTAATTTTGTCTTTGAATCGATCGATGTTTTTCTTTGAAGGTGTAACTAAGACAATTCGCTTGTTATTTGCTTTGGAATGTACTCTCAACAGATGAAACCCTTGAAAGTCAATTCCATCGTTGATATGGACGAGTCCGCGATCGCTCTTTAGTTCTAATTCCCATTCCCAGAGTTTTTTTGTAAACTCTTGAGATATGTTTCGAGCAAATTCTTTATCTCCGTTAGTTAGGAGTAAGAACTCATCAGCATATCTAACAAACTCAACATTACCCAGTCCATTACTTCTTCTGGCAATTTTTTCGGATTCTGTTAGCGAGCCGTATTTTTTCCACCAGTAGAGGTCTATCTCGTGAAAGTAGATATTAGCCAATAAAGGAGATAATATTCCTGCTTGTGAGGTTCCTTTATTTGGTTTACTGATAACTCCCTTCTCTACAATTCCAGCTTTAAGTATTTTAGAAATTAAATATAGGAATTTTTTATCCTTAATATATTTTCCTATTACTTTTAAAAGTTGTTGGTGTGGGATGTTATCAAAACAACCTCGGATTTCTCCCTCTACTACCCACCACATTTTGTTTTTATTATTTAAAAACTCTGTGAGTAGTTGGATGCTATCCATGGTTGTGCGACTCGGTCTAAATCCGTTGGAACAGTCTAAGAAATGACTTTCCATTATTGGTTCTAGTATTAACCTAATGGCTTCTTGAACTACTCTATCCTTGACGATCGATACGCCTAAAGGTCTTATTTTCCCATTTGCTTTGGTAATATAGACTTTTTTGACTGGTTGAGGTTTATAGGTAAAATCGACTAACTCTTTGTTTAAATCAAAAACTAATCTATCGAAATCCTTTATATTCCTCTGCTCGATTTCATCAATTCTAAGAGTATTAGATTTCTCATTTCTTAGGACATTGAACAATGCGGTTTTTAGCCAGTATTCTTTAGCTATTGTTCCGTAGAGTCTTCCGAATTGGTTGTCGGGATTCTCTTTGGCTTTCTTAGCTAAAGTGATTTGAACGCCAGTTATTGACTTGTCAAGGTTCATATTGTGTTCTTTACTTTTCATCTTTCATCGTCCTCACAAATTTCGGACTCCAGAATGAAAATAGGAAACAGATAAGTAGCTATCCTCCTTCGCCATGTAACAGGCTTTCCCTGTCTCGGACTACTACGAGGATTCCGTCACTAAATCGTCGGGTAATACCGTCTCCTTTATAGAGAAATACGATTTAGCTTCTCCTGTTCTAATCGGCAAACTTTCGGTCTGTTTAGGTCCCGCCTATATCCCTATAGGTTATTTCTCCAATAACCTTGAAGAACCAGAGATGAAATTGATAAGATTCCAAATCTTCAAGCATTTAAGCCCTTAGAGGGTCTTCTTCTGGAAACCCTTTTAGATTCTTCACACCCATCTTTCCTTTAACGGGTGTTTGCACTCAAGAGACCTCATCAGCGTTTCACTTTCGTTAACCATGCAGACCATCCCTAGGCAGAGGTCGGTTCAGGGAAAGTCTGACCTTATCCACCATTTTCACTTCGGCTTGGAACAGAATGTTAATATTACTCAACATTCCGCTCTCGAAGATAGGGACTACTCCGCTTATCCAGAGTAGGGTTACATCCAGTTGTCTAGGTTCACAACTTGTATCCATTTTGCCGATTGGCTTTCAGGACGCACAGAAGGCGGTTGCTCTATCCGCTGAGCTACGCACCCAAAAATAGCGATGTTTATTTTCTTCTATTTTTCTAGAAGCAAATAAAATCACCGAATAAGATTATATCATATCTTCGTCATAATTGTGTATTATTTCTGTAGAGAGAAAGAAGTTACTAGGCGATCGCCCTATGAATCTCAAGATTAAATCTGACTGTATCACCATTGGCGGGGGAAAAATTCACTATTTGGAAGCAGGACAAGCCACTGCACCACCTATCTTATTTCTACACGGAGCCAGTTTTAAGGCACAGACTTGGCAGGAAATTGGCAGTTTACAACTATTAGCTGAGAAAGGATATCGATCGGTGGCAGTAGATTTACCCGGATATGGCAATTCTGAGAAGATATCTCTTTGTGCAACTGAGTTTATACTTTCATTACTAGAGCAACTAGATATAAACCAGCCAATTATAGTATCTCCCTCCATGAGTGGCAGTTATAGCCTTCCTTTTGTCGCCAATTATTCTGAAAAGTTGAGAGGGTTTGTGGCTGTTGCGCCAGTAGGTATTACTCGCTACGGGGAGCAATTAAAAGGAATTGAATTGCCTACTTTAGCTATTTGGGGGAGTAACGATCTCATTGTTCCCCCACAACAAGCGGACTTATTGTTAGAATTGATGCCCGAGGCTCGAAAAGTAATCTTACCCGATGCGGGTCATGCTTGTTATATGCGATCGACAGATAAATTTCACGAGTATTTAATTAATTTTGTCGAGTCGATAAATCATTTCTAATATACTTATAGGTCTGCGGAACTATATCTATTGGTTAATGCCTAAATACATTATTTGGGGTAGCTACTGCGAAAATGCTTTAGAAAAGCGCGCTCCATACCGACAAGCACATCTAGACGGTCTGAACAAACAAAAAGAAAATGGAATTTTAGTAACGATCGGCCCTACTAAAGATAATACTAAAGTTTTTGGGATCTACGAAGCCCCCGACGAAGCTACAGTACGTCAGCTTATTGAAGCCGATCCTTACTGGAAAAATGAGATTTGGACTGAATACGAAGTAAAAGAGTGGATACAAGCTTTTTGAAGAAATAGGGGAGAGTGGGAGAGTGGGAGAGTGGGAGAGGGGGAGATGAGGGAGAGTTGAAAAACCACTAACCACCAACCACTAACAGATATCTTTATTACTTCTTTAGGGGACGATCGTGGAGATCGAGATAATCTGAATGTAAATCGATCGTTTACACCAGACAGAATTGGTAAGAAATCTTATGGCCAAAAGAAACTTCGGCGTAATTGGTTTGGCTGTGATGGGAGAAAACCTAGCTCTTAATGTGGAAAGTCGGGGTTTTCCCATCGCAGTTTACAATCGTAGTCGCGAGAAAACAGATAAATTCATGGCGCAACGTGCTGGAGATAAAGACGTTAAAGCCGCCTATTCTCTGGAAGAATTCGTACAAAGCCTCGATCGCCCCCGCAATATCCTGGTAATGGTAAAAGCAGGTAGACCAGTAGATGCGGTTATCGAACAACTTAAGCCTCTATTGGAAGAGGGAGATACAATCATTGACGGTGGTAACTCTCTTTACGAAGATACTGAAAGACGCACCAACGAATTAGAACCCACTGGCTTGGGATTTGTCGGTATGGGGGTAAGTGGTGGAGAAGAAGGCGCTCTAAAAGGCCCCAGTTTGATGCCAGGTGGTACGGAAGCGTCTTATAAAGATTTAGAACCCATTTTAACTAAAATCGCCGCCCAAGTAGATGATGGCCCTTGTGTTACTTACATCGGCCCTCGCGGTGCAGGTCACTACGTCAAAATGGTACACAACGGTATTGAGTATGGCGACATGCAGCTCATTGCCGAAGCTTACGACCTACTAAAAAATGGTGCAGGACTGACTAACCAGCAGTTACACGAAGTATTCGCTGAGTGGAATACAACTGAAGAGTTAAACTCCTTTTTGATTGAAATTACTGCTGATATCTTTAAGTATCAAGATCTAGAAACTAACAATCATCTGGTAGACTTAATTCTCGATTCAGCAGGACAAAAAGGTACAGGACGCTGGACAGTAGTTAGTTCTTTGGAATTAGGGGTACCTATTCCTACTATGTACGCGGCGGTAAATGCGCGGGTTATGTCTGCTTACAAACAAGAGCGTGTTGCAGCTTCTAAACAATTAACTGGCCCTAGCGCTAAGTTCGACGGAGATACTAAAGCATTTATCAATAAAGTAAGAGATGCTCTTTATTGCTCCAAGATGTGTTCCTACGCTCAAGGAATGGCTCTATTGGCAAAGGCATCTACTGAATACGAATATAACCTCAATTTACCCGAAACTGCCCGTATTTGGAAAGGCGGCTGTATTATTCGCGCTGGCTTCCTAGATAAAATCAAATCAGCATTTAGAGATAATCCCAGTCTGCCTAACTTATTGTTAGCGCCAGAATTCAAGCAATCAATTCTCGATCGCCAGAGTGCTTGGCGAGAAGTGTTGGTAACAGCTAATACTTTAGGAACTGCAGTTCCTGCATTTAGCGCTTCTTTGGATTATTTTGACAGCTATCGACGCGATCGTCTGCCTCAAAACCTCACTCAAGCGCAGCGCGACTACTTTGGCGCTCACACTTACGAGCGTACTGACAAACCCAGAGGCGAATTTTTCCACACTGAATGGACTAAACAGACCGATACCAAGGAAACTGTTAACGCGTGACGTACTCCCACACTGACCTATCGGTACAGTGTGGGCTTTTCAGTTGCCCACAAGCGATGAGCAAGTAGAAGTTCCTTCAAGGTACTATTAGTAGTAGATTCAGTTACCACAGCTTTCCCTTTACGGCGTTTTATAGTGGGGAAAACGCCCATCCCCACTCGTTTGATATTGACTCC
>JASJDA010000145.1 GCA_030065755.1 Prochloraceae cyanobacterium
GCCGGCAAAATAGCCTAGCTATTTTGCCTCAATCTTCTGTAAACTAGAGGTTGTGGGCGTAAATAAGAATCAATGCCAAGAAATAACCCTGTTCCGCAAGCAAGTAAATCATTAGTACTAAATTGTCTTCATAAAAAATGTCCCAGCTGCGAGGGAAACATGAGCTGGGATTATTCAGATTTCAGAAAAGTTAGAACTTTAAAAGAAGTCATAAAATTTAAGCTAAACATAAGGCGTTGTTACAATAAAAAATGTGCTCGCTATCATAAAGTTTACCGGCCAGAAGAGTTACGGAAAATATGCACTACCCAAACATGAATTTGGACTGGATGTAATCGCTTTTTGTGGGCAATTAAGATATCAAGAACATCGCAGTATTGCTCAAATTCATAAGCAATTAGTAGCTAAAAATCTAAATATTTCTGAACGCAGTGTTGGTAATTTATTAAATCGCTATGATGAATTAATATCAGCAGGTTTAACTGATAGGCAAAGATTAAAAGAGGTGTTGAAAAACCAGAAGTATTCAATTATATCGATCGACGGACTACAACCCCACTCTGGACATGAAGTATTATGGATAATTAGAGATTGTATTTCTGAAGAAATATTATTAGCTAGAAGTCTTTTATCAAGCAGTTCAGAAGAGTTGGCTAAATTAATTAAAGAGGTAAAAGATTTGTTGCCAATAAGAATTGAAGGAGTAATTAGTGATGGACAACAATCTATAGAGAAAGCGGTCAGTCAAGTACTGCCAGCGGCGGTACATCAGTTGTGTCACTATCATTATTTAAAAGAAGCAGTAAAACCAGTAGTAGAGGACGATCGAAACGCAAATAAAGAATTAAAAAAGTTAATAAGAGGTGTTCGTCCTTTAGAAAAAAGTGTTGATAATAGAGAAGATCTAGAAGGAAAAACTATTCAAGAATACTGTAGTGCTGTTAGAGCTTCTTTAACTGATAAAGGAAAACCCCCTTTCGATCCTCCTGGTATAAAGCTACAAAAACGTCTCACAAAAATTAGCTCTTCACTTGAAAAAGTAAAAAAAAAGAGTCTTGCCAAATGAATTAGTTAGATTGAAAGAAATATTAGATAATGCTTTAGAACAAACTCAAAATCTTTGGATAGACATAATTCAAGCTTACGAATGGATTTATGCTATTGCTAAGATTTTAGAAAATAAAGAAGAGTTACACGCCCAAGTTGTTCGTTCTCAATATTATGGGTTGCTAGGCAGTATAATTCGATGGCAGAAAACAACAGATAGATTAACAAGCTATATTCAACATTTTCAAAAAGTTACTACTAGTTATTCATCTGGACTGTTTCATTGTTATTGGGTAACGAATAATTCATTTTTATAGAGGGAACCCTTTTAGTTTTAACCGAGGTCACTTCGCAAATAACCTATCGATTATAAGGGTTCCCTCTATAAAAATAATTTTCTTCCGTAGAAGGAATGCCTAGAACTAACAATAATTTAGAACAATTATGAAGTTCAATAGCACTCTCAAATGCATCTTCTACTTTGGCAAAAGGTTTTTTTGAATAACGATAGAGATAGTACATTCCTTTAGCAATCGAACATACAGTTTGAGAGAATTTTCTGGCCGATTCTTCAGTTTTGGGCTTATCTTTCAACCAACTAGCAAAAGCCATCGTCGAGAGAGCATCTGCCATATCTACAGGGTAATCTGGGTGAGTAAATTCTATTTCAGATGCGACTTCTTTTAGTTGTGGACTGGCTGAACCACTCCATTTAAAATTATGAATACTTAAATATTCCTCAAGCGCCTCTTTTAATTGTTCAAAAGTAAATTCCTCTAAGAAAAAGGCACAAGGATAAATTTCTAATTTGTCTAATGGCAATAAATCTAGAACTGGTGCGCGTTTTTTCTTGGGGTTAATCAGACCATAACGCCCCGCTTTTCTTTTAGCAGCTTTACCCATTATTTTCTACTTGATTCAGGAATATCTTTAATTATAACCAGATTTTATTGAGAACTAAATGATAAATTATACGGCTCACAATAATAAACACTTCCCTCAATAATTATTTGAGCTAGACATTGAGAATCTACAAGTTTTAAGCCCATAAATCTACCTATTTTTGATACTATCTCTCCTCCTTTATTAACTAAAGCTTTAACCTTTTTACCTGTCACTCTGGCCCACCGTTCTAGATAACTTGATGGTTGCTCTTCTCCTTCAATCTCGTTTAATTGTCTAGCATACGATCGCAGTTCTAGTTGCGATCGACTTTGGTAATAATTTGGCTGCTTTGTTAAAGCGATCGCGCGAGCGTAGAACTCCCATTGATTTAAATCTTGTCGAGCATCAATACTATCGATGGGACGATCGCATCAGAGCTAACTGTTCAATTGCCTCTGGGGTGTCATATATTTTGGCCAAGCTCAGATGGCTCTCCCTGCTGGTCTGAATCTATATAATTGGCAGCTGATGGTCCGCTTGTTTGTAGCTCTACTTCAAGTTCTAGGTGTTCTACCTGTGTTTAAGAAACTTATAAAACTACCTTACCCAACAAAACCATGAGGCAAGATTCTTTCTTATCCAGTAGAGAATATGGATTCAGTTGTCCCCAGTCCCAGGAAAACTGAGATCGCTTCTATCCTATCTTTCATCTGTCCGATTTTCTTTTCTAATGCTTCAATCTTGCTCATCGCTAGACCCTCAATGTTGCTGGTTAAGAGCGGCTCACATACTGACCCTTCCTGGCCAGCTGCTTTTGCCGTCGCTTCAAAATCACCTAACCTAACTACTTTCGCCAATGCTACTTTGTAGATAGCCATTAGCTTCTCGTACCGTCGCTGTAATAGTTGTAACTGGTTCCTACGCTCGAGCGCTTTCCTATAACTCTGGTATTTAGGATTCCATTTGTTGCCTAAATAGAGCTTAATTTTACCTTGTATACTTCCAGTACACGAGCGCTTGTTAGTTGCCTCCATGACGCGGTAGTAGTAG
This sequence comes from Prochloraceae cyanobacterium, assembly GCA_030065755.1. GTDB lineage: Bacteria > Cyanobacteriota > Cyanobacteriia > Cyanobacteriales > JASJDA01 > JASJDA01. The sequence continues at coordinate 2,983 of JASJDA010000145.1, forward strand.
TATTTTTGACCGCTTGGCTTGGACACTACGTACTTTTGTATCCAAGTCAATGGCGGAGCTATTTTGCCTGATGCTCTTACATCAAGCATCGCTTCTCGAATCAAAGCTAATCTCGATTCTAATTCCTCTAAGTTCATTTGTACTGGCTTACTCCTCTCTACCTCTTTATTATAAACCTTACCTAACAAAAGTCAAACGAAGGCAGAGGGCGCGCACCACTGTTAGTACCTCCCAGACTTTCTCTAAAACCGAAGTTGAAAGCCAAGAGGGGTAGGACAGTTGATTTATTGTTTTAATTTCTCACTATCTGGAAATAAAGCATATTGAAGTTCGATAGCACTCTCAAAAGCATCTTCTATTTTGGCCCAAGTTGAACCCGAATATTTATGGAGATAGTACATTCCTTTAGCAATCGAACATACAGTTTGAGTGAATTTTCTGGCTGATTTTTCAGTTTTTGGCTTATCTTTCAACCAACTAGCAAAAGCCATGGTCGAGAGCGCATCTGCCATATCTACAGGGTAATCTGGGTCGGTAAATTCTATTTGAGATGCCACTCCTTTTAGTTGTGGACTGGCTAAACCACTCGATTTAAAATTATGAATACTTAAATATTCTTCTACTGCCAGCTTAAGTTCTTCAAAAGTAAACTCTTCTAGAAACATTGCAATTGGATATATTTCTAATATTTCTTCTGGGAGTAGTTTTAAAACTGATTGCTCTGGAGAATTCCTGGGACTTATCTTAGATTCAACTGCTCCCATGAGAGGAGCTATTGTTTTTTGTGCTCTGGCCTGAGATTTTTTCTTCGGATTAAAACCACTATGACCGTAACGACCTGCCTTTCTTTTTGCAGCTCTACCCATGATAACAACCTCTTTTTGACCTGGTCAGCTTTATACCTATGATACTGAGACACTATGGCCTTTTACAGACTACTAGAACACTGCGAGAGCGCGAGAAATTGTGCTCCCCTAGCAAATAGGCTTCGCAGTAAGGATAGGCAATCATCCACTTTCTCTCGCGATCGCATCACTTCTCTAACCGACCAGACCAAGTCAAGAACCGCACTCTCAAACTGTTGGAGATATAAGAAAAAGAGTCTCCGCCTTTCTAAAAACTGGCTTCTAATAAGAATCTTGCTTCACCCCCAAATGAGCGCCGCAGTGTCTCTAAACATTGACACACTTTCTCTGGGTCGCGCACTACTGCTAGTACATCCCAGACTTTCTCTAAAACCGCTGTGGAAAACTGACTGAGAAACTCGAGTAAAAATGTCTCACCTCGACAGATACGTTCAATATGAGTAGCCAAATACTCTAGATCACAGCTTGAGTACCCTTCAACATCTACCTGTCCTACCCCATTATCGGTTTCTATATTATTGGGCACAGATGGGACACTATTTTGGAGTTCAACTTCAACATCAGGCTGTCCTACCCGATCGCTGGTCTCTATATTATTGGGCTGGGGTGGGACACTTTTTTGGATTTCAACTTCAACATTAGCCTGTCCTATCCCATCACTGGTCTTTATATTATTGGGCACAGATGGGACCGTATTTTGCAGCTGAACTTCAATATGTGCCTGTCCTACCCCATCACTGGTCTCTATATTAATGGGCTGGGGTGGGACAGTATTTTGGATTTCAACTTCAACATCTACCTGTCCTACCCCATCACTGGTCTCTATATTATTGGACTGGGATGGGACACTATTTTGCAGCTGAACTTCAATATCTGCCTGTCCTACCCCATCACTGGTCTTTATATTATTGGGCACAGATGGGACACTATTTTGCAGCTGAACTTCAATATCTGCCTGTCCTACCCCATCACTGGTCTTTATATTATTGGGCACAGATGGGACACTATTTTGGAGTTCAACTTCAACATCTACCTGTCCTACCCGATCGCTAGTCTCTATATTAATGGGCTGGAGTGGGACACTTGTTTGTGATTGAACTTCAACACTAGCCTGTCCTACCCCATCACTGGTCTTTATATTATGGGAGTGGGATGGGACAGTTGCTTTTTGCCTGTTGCCTGTTACCTCCAGTTCACTCAATGCTTTTTGGTACTTTAACTCAAACGCCTTTAAAAGTAATTGACGATCTCCATCTTCCATTCGTGAGCGATCGAGCTTATAAATATAATGTCGTACTCCATCAACACGGACTCGTTTTGATTTCACTTTAATTCCTAACTTCCCTAGCAGATTATTAATTAACTGCATTGCTGGAGTATCAGAAGTAATCGTTAATCCTAAAGTTCTCTTGATTCGCTCTTTATGGGCGAGCGCTCGATTAAAAAACTCAAGAACATCGAGATCGTCTTTAGTATATACCTGCTCGCTATTCTCCAGCTTTATTAAGTTAAAAAGTCCCAGTTCTTCTAGTAACTCTACTTGGGGTAGCGTGGCTCTAATATCTGGTAGATAAATTAGTCCAAAATCTAGATACTTATCTTTAACTCTTGACCATTTCTTCTGGTCATAAAATATACAAGCATCCCGATTCTGGTACAACCAAAATAGACGAGTAGCTTTCAAAAACTGACGTTTATTTGAAAGCAGCTTCTTATTAAACTCAAAATTGTCTAAATCCACCCCTGGCAATTGGTCTTGTAAGAGAGCTTTATCTAATTCTATTGTCTGCTCTTCAGTGAGGCTACCTCGTCTTTTTTGACGTTCTAGAGCTTCGGCCATTGAGATTTTTTGTGCTGTGGTAAATTGATGAATCTGTGCATCAGTTAATTCTTGCTTTATTTCACCTATACTGACGCTTAAACCATTATTTACGTAATCTTTTCTAACTTTAACTTGATGTCCTTCTTCTCTTAATTGATGCTCTAATAAGGCTGCTAAGTTATGTAATCCATAATTCCTTCTGGCAATTATTCTACAATAGGTTTTTATGTGGGGGTCTAACCATTCTTTGTTTTTAGTATCTCTGATTTCTTGGAGACCTTGTATTACTTCATCAAAGTCTGGTCTTCGTCCTAACTCTTTTTGTTTTTTATGTTTGGCTAATTGTATTAATGCGTCACTATTGTAATCATAGATATAATTCCCGATTGTTTTAACGTTAGTAGAACTGCATTGATCTGGGAATAAACCCATGGGATTACACCAAATTAGCCTAGGAACTGGAATCCTATATCTAGCTAATGATTGTCTGATTTCTGATGGTTCTAAGACTCCGTAGTAAAATCCTACTACCAGATCGAATACCTTAACCTCGATACTTACTCCCATATTTATTGACGGACTATAAATTAAAACATCTAGTTGTTCTTGTTTTAATTTAGAGTTAATATTCTCGACAAATTCCTTTCCTTCTTTGGTTTTAGTATATTGGCTATCTACCACCAGTATTTTCTTGTTCGGAAAGAGTTGATTGAGTTTTATTTCTAAGGCTCTGGCTTCTTTTTGTGAGTCTACTGGTATTAGTACTTTTTTGCCTTTCGCTATTAGTTTGAGCAGTTTCGCATAGACTTTGTCTTTAGCTTTTTGGGAGATATATAATTGAATGTGCCAAGGTTTGGGTGCTTTGTGAGTGTTGACGAGCGTTGTTATTTTTGTCTGTGAATAGAAGGATTTGAAGTAGTCGATCGGTAAGTCACTTAAATCCGCATCTGCTAAGACTAACATTCCTCCATTACCTAAGCATTCTGGTATTTTATCTTCTAGCCCAGATAAAATCATCGAGCGCTTTCCTTTTAACGTGGAAGATGTTAGTAAATGTTTGACTCCTGCTTCGGCTTCATCCACTATTACCAAGGCATTATACCAGGAAGATTGGAACAATTTATATAAGCTGTCCCAACATACTCCTAGGGCTTCGGCTTCATGTATATTAGTTGTTTTCTTGGCTACTTTTTTCTTAACTTTAGCACTAATAAATGTTACTTTGTCTTCGGATACAAAGTCCTTTTGTCTGTGACTTTCAGTTGTTAATTCTTCTTCTATTTCTACCCAATAAGTGTAGCCATTATCGTCGATCCAGTTAATCTCCCACCTGACCGCTTGTTCCCTTCCTAATGCTATTCTCGGAGTAATGGAAATGATTTTCTTGCCTTCTTGCTTGGCCGTCTCTATCATTTTTCTTACTTGATAGGACTTGCCTGTATCCTTGGCACTTTTTAGATTTAATATTCCTCTCCACGGTATTAAATCTGTTAAATCTGGTAATCTTGGTTCGTGTATACGATGGTCAATTTTATAACTCAGTCTATGAGTTTCTCTTAATTGAACTGCATTAGAACCAGTTATTTTTATCGCCGACTGATTCTCACTATTTTCACCCCTTAAAATCGCTTTCTTGTGTGCCAGTTTTAAAATTCTTTGCTGTTCTGTTATGGTTCTATCGATCGTACCCTTAAACCTTTTTGCTTCTTCTTCTGGTTTTAGGCGATCGCTTCTGAAAATCGATCTACTTCGATCGTAAATCTCTTCACTGCCAAAGCTGAGAAATTCCTTGAAGCTTATGTATTCAATCGTTTCTAACTTCTCTTGCGATATTTCATCAATGTCTCCTGCTTCTTTTGAGATTTGACCCCACCACGCGATCTTTACTTGATATCCCCAGCTCTCTAAGAGATCGATCGTCTTTTTATAGACATGAACTACACTACGATTATTGACTGCTCCTGCATCGGCAAACAGCACTATTTCTGGGGTCAGAGGTCTGGGGTCAGAGGTCAGAGGTTGATTGGTCTGTGTGGTATCAGAATTAATATTATTGTCAATTAATTCACCTCTGACCTCTGACCTCTGACCTCTGACCTCGTCTATTTGTGTGCTGTTAAAGTTAGTATTATTACTAGTTAATTTACCTCTGACCTCTGACCTCTGACCTCTGACCTCGTCTATTTGTGTGCTGTTAAAGTTAGTATTATTACTAGTTAATTTACCTCTGACCTCTGACCCCTGACCTCTGACCTCGTCTATTTGTGTAGTTTTGTTACAGCCTAAGATATCTAAATATTCTTTTAATAATTTCTCACTACTCGCAAAATTTCCCCCTGATGCTCCGATAAATGGAATTCCCAGTCGATTGGCTGCTATTTGGGGCTTAAACCCTATTCCTTCTGCTAATCCTATAATATTGTTTTCGATCGTGGTTTTGGGCACATATAACGCGATCGGCAGCTCTCCCGATGACAGGTGCGATGTCGGTCGATTTGCCCTCTTTCGTTCTCCTGCTAGCCAGACGTATTTCTGCCCGTCGGTTGGATTATTTAGCCTTACCTGCCAGCCAATATACTGTCCTTTTCCATTGGCGATCGGACACAGTATTCCATCCCCTCTTACTAGAAGACTTCGTCCTCCTAGCTTCACTCCTGGTAGGCGATCGTCTACTGGGCTATGAAGCTTCTGCCACTGGCTTACCGACTTACAGCCGCTCTCTTCTATTAGGCGATCTTGCTCTTCAATATTATCTGTGATTACTGAAAAACGCGATCTCAATTTTTCTCGATCGGGGACACTCAAGCTTAGTTGCTCTAATACCTTTCTTATCTCGCGATCGAGAATTGCGATCGATAAACCATTATCTCTCGTCTTACTTTGCTGCTGCTTTCTTTCTCGTTTCTCTAATCGCTCTAATTCTCTCCAAGCTGCACCAGGATTAGACTTATTATATGATGCACGTGTGCTTATCTGTCGCCACATCATAAAGCCTAATTTATCATATTTTACCTGCGACCAATCTAAGGGATTAGCATTTTTATAACGACAATGTACTAAGTACGTTATTAAATTTTGTCGGCAATCTTTTTCTGGTCTCAACCCCCAACATATAGGACAAGTTCCATCTGTAAAATATACCCATCCTGTCACGATCGCTCTCCTCTTTATTCCCTAAATTGATTTATTCATCGAGACAAATTGACAGAGAATCCCTTCTACACAAAGAGTGTTTTTCTTTGTGTAAATTGGTATTAATAAACGGTTTGAAAAACTGACCGTCAAGTTCATAGGAATTTTAAATTAATAATTAATAGCTATTTCTTGAGTTCTTGTCCTTAAAGCTTTTAAACTTGACAGTAAGTCAAATATTTGCTCGTCAGTCAATTTATGTCGCGAGCGCACTCCATATTTTTTCTCTACGTAATCTATACGCTGTTCTTTCTGACAACCAAGCCGCGCGAACTCATCATCTATTTGAGCTATTATTTCGGAAAATTCGATAGTATTGTGCTCTATTTCTTCTTTGACATCTACTGAGGTTTGTAATCGCTCGCTTGACTTTAAATTGTTAGATGATAGCTCTTTTTCTTTCTCAGGTGTCCTCTGACAAATCAAATCTATTCGCCTTCTTTCATCATCTGGAAGGTGTTTATAAGTCCACTTCAAAGTATTTATCTCACAAGGATTTTCTTGTTTTAATTTCTCGAATTCTTCTAGTTTTTGGCAACAACTAAACCGCCAGCGATAGTATATAGCTAAACATTCAAATATGGGGTCATCTATTGTGATGGTAACTTTTTCTTGCCAAAACTTATAACTGCTGGGTAGTTCTACTTGTTCTAAATCTTTGGCTCTTATCCTGTCTTCTTTTCCTGTTGATAGATTCCAGACTTTTATAAAATCTTTAGTTCCTCCCTTTCCTAGGACTTGATAGCATAAATTATCGTGAGAAATGCGAAGTTTTACTATTGAATATCTGGGGGAAGGGAGAATATTTTTATCTAGCGCTTGTGATTCTACTACTATGTCCTCAGTTTCATCTATGTCACTATCTAATAATTCGACTAGAGTGTTGTTAGTTGCTGAAACTGACGAATTATTATTTTCTACTGGTGTTGGTAACTCTGACTTTAATTGAGGTGATATTGGTTTACTAAAGTCAAATCCTGTTAACCAGTTAATGGTGTTGTCATCAATTCTTAGTATCTTTAATTCGTACGTGAAAGGCAAATATTTAGCCTTCCTGATACTAGTACTAATTCCTGGGAGCCACTGGATTAATTTACTTTCTAAAGTTTCTAAATTTTGTTGAGAATTACTTCCGATATATGTTGCTTTAACTTTTCCAGTAGTGACATTAAAGTAATTGGAAATCGCTTCGTTACTCGTTGGCTGCCAACTAAAAAAATCGTTGGATTTGTTTTCTTTAGCGGGACGGTCTGTTAATTCTGAGACTGTATTTTTTTGAACCTGATTACCTGGAATTAATCCTAGTATTTGGCTCTTTAAATACTCTAGAGCTTCTCCCGACCAGCTAATCTTTTCTACCGTATTCTTGAAAGTATCGAGCGCTTTTTCTACTAGTCGATGCTGACTTACAAGTTCTTTTTTTTCCTGTTTTGTACGCTCTAAAGCCGATTTTAAACTAATAATTATTTTATCTAGTTCGCTTAGTTTTTGATTAAAGACAAATTCCATTTTTTTCTCCTTAAATAAATATCAAAAGCACTTGTGTTAATTCACAAGTGCTGTTGTTCAATGTTTAGTGTTCAGTAGTGGGTGGTAATTGTTTCTGGTTGTCAGCCAGTCTGATAGAATAAATACGTTCGCTATTAGCGTTTATAAATTCTGCTAATTGTTTGACTCTTTTTTGTTCATTATTAGTAGCAGAAAATTCGACAGCGAAATATGTGCCATAATCGGTTACTCGCTTGGCCATTTTAGCGGTAACGATACAGGTTCCTAGTTGTACCCTGGCGATCGTCAGCTTTCTTAGTAACTCTAAGAAATTACCAATTGACTCAGTTTTAAATAAAATATGTGAGACAACATTTTCTCGATCGATAAAGAAAATCTCCAACCAATCTTGATACGGATAGCCAAACAAAGTATCAGGGAATTCTCGACAACTTAGTATTTCTAAATCTAATGAACTACCAATTATTTCGGATTCCCCAATCTTAAATACTCCGCTCTTACAATCAGCTCGATAACTTCTTGGATGGCCTGGGAAAAAGATAAATCCACTGTTATCTTCTGGCATGTCAAATGCATTAAGGTACATGGTTTTTGTCCTTTATTAATGTGTCGTTGTTGAGTGTTAAATGCTTAAATTCCCCTGCCATACAAATCTTTTATTTTTAATAAAGTACCCCTCTAAAACCGATAACCTATTTACCTAACCGATAACTTAAAGAAAAGGGGTACTTTATTAAAAATAAGAACGTCGGTCGCCCACGTTTGACAGGGGAATATTTTTCTAGAACATTAATTGTTCGTCGATTTCTGCTATGGGGTGACAATAGCCACCTATTTCATACTCGTCTAAGTACGCTCCTAATGCTTCGCGCACCGCTTTCTCTGTAGGATTCAGAGTTTTGACGTCTACAAAAATTACTTTCTTGGGGACGGGATAACCGCGATCTCGAAGAGATCCGCGTAGCGGCACGTCTGTTTCTTGCTCTTTTGAAAAGAGTTCTACCCTAACGTGGTATATTTTAGGTATATTTTCAGCAATGCATAAAGCTTGTAACGGATCGCCATACACCACCAAATCGTTTGCTAATCCTTCAAGAGCGCATATTCCCTCGCAGCGGTTGAAGAGTTCGTTACCAACTGCTAGAATAGACTTAACTCTATCTTCTACTATTGACAGTCCTTGTAGAATAGTAGATAAGTCTTGCTCAAGAAAAGTTTGAGCAGAATTACAATTTTTCATGCGTTTTGTCCTCTTCTAAAGAGGCTGAATAGCAAAAGCGATCAGTTAGAGGTCTCAATTCTTTGTGGTCGCTTTTTGCTGTTTACTCTTTTATTATAGTCTATAGGCGCTATGGACTCAAGTATTTTTATTGAGTTATTTAATCAATTTTTGGAGAAATTATTTTCGATAAGATTTTTGATGAATTCTTGTACTGTGAGAGAATGATTTTGACAATAATTTTCTAATTGACTAATCAATTCTCTATCTTCTTCTTTGTGAAGTCTTACAGTTAGTCTTTTATAATTATTTTCCTGTTTTTTAGCTGCCTTGGCTAAAACTTCGGGGTGGTTTCTGCTCCACTTTCTTTTGCTTTCTCTTCGTTTTTCCTCTGCTAAACTCATTTAGTCAAATTTTAGTCAAATTTACGCTCCAATTCAATTTTAGTCTATAGACTCTATAATCATCTGATACAACAATAAAGTCACAAGCAATGACCAAACTTTAAACTAAACTGCTTAATTTAATTTGTTTTGTAGAAGTGCGCGCCGCTACGCGGATCCCAAAGGGATCGCCACATCGATCCGTATAGCGGATTTTTACGCACATTAATTTGTATGGTTGCCTTGAGAAAATCTTTTTTTGCCTACTGCCCAAGTGTTTTTGCGCTCGATCCTCAATCCGCGTAGCGGCGCGTATGGAAGCAACAATTAAGAGTTTCGACATCTAGCTAGACAATCGTAGCTTTCCTGTAGTATTATTGACGATAAGCAGTACTCCACATAGCTCGAAAAGCTATTTGGTCGCGTTGTGCTTTGTTTGGTATTATTTGCTTGTATGAATAGCGCTATCTCCAAGAAAATTAGCTTTTTCTCTAGTATTTTCAAGATTCCGAAAACAAAAGATTTTTGATGGTACAAAGCCAAAATAGCACTCAGCGAAGTCCCAAGTCCAAAAAGAAAACACAGACGATCTTACAAGCGGCTAAGGAAGAATTTCTTTCTCATGGTTATGCTGCTACCAGTATGGATCGAATTGCCAAAAGAGCAGGAATTTCTAAAGCTACTATCTACAATCACTTTCAAGATAAACAAGATTTACTCAAATCCCTCGTCAAGGAATTAGCACAAGGAAAACATCAGAAGATATTTCATCCTCATTTTTCAGCAGCGAAGCAAAAAGAACCGAAAATTTTCTTGCAGCAATTAGGCAAGAAAAGTTTCCCCAGTAGCTTGCTGAGCAGCTTGAACGAGTTGAGCATTACGCACAAGACGAATAGCTGTGCGAATGTCAGGATAGAGAACGCGATCTTGCTTGAGTTGATGAATACCAGCTTGGCGAAGAGCTTGGTAGGCGGCATAAGTCCCTTGACCTAGTTTCAGATTTTGATTCCCCCTCTTGTTTAATTGCAAATCAATTGCCTGTGCCGCGCAGATTAGCTCAATGGCTACAATCTTTTCCACATTGTCAATGATGGCACGGGCGTGGCGAGCCCCATTTAAACTCATGCTCACGTGGTCTTCTCGATTAGCGGAACTGTTAATTGAGTCCACACTGTCAGGATGAGCTAAGACTTTGCAATCAGACACTAGTGCGGCGGCTGTATATTGAGCAATCATCAAACCGCTATTAAGACCAGCGGTTACTTCATCTTCGGCCACCAGAAAACTACTTAGCCCATGTTTTTCGGTAACACTTGTGTAGTAATCGGTCATCTGAAAAATACGCCGCTCGGAAATACTCCCCAATTCTGTCATCCCAATCCCCAAGAAATCCATAGTCATGGCAATCGGCTCCCCATGAAAGTTTCCCCCAGAGACGGTTTTGTAGTTGCGTTTGAGGTCAAGGAAAAGCAGCGGGTTGTCGGTCACGGCATTGATTTCTGTTTCAATGAGGCGGGTAACAAAGTCTAGTGTCTCCCGGATTGTGCCTAGCACTTGTGGCCCACAGCGTACTGAGTAAGGGTCTTGGGGCGGAATCCGTTCTGGGTCGGTGTCGTGACAGCCAACTGCCAGCAGTTGGCTGCCAGAAGTGTAGCGAAGTACTTGGGCGGCAACTGCTTTGGCCCCAGAGTGTCCCCGAACCTCGTGGATTTCGGGGAAGAAGGAGTCGCGAAAACCGCGAATTCCCTCTAATGTCATTGCCAGGGCTAGTTCCGCGTTAGCTAACAAATTTTGTGCGTCACCAACGGCCAGGGCCGCAATGGCGGCAGAAAAAGATGTACCGTTGCTGAGGGCTAATCCTTCTTTCGCTTGCAGTTCGATTTGACCGCCTAGACTCGCCAATCCTTCCCCGCCGCTGACCTTTTGCCATACCGTTTGCTCTTGTGTCAGGTAGTTTTCGCTAATGTGATAGTAGCCCCCCTCAATGGTGTTACAGGGCACAAATACTTCGCCATCAGTAGGATCTAGGTGTAAGTCTGTATCTTTTGGACCCGGCTTAGGTACTTGGGAAATGGCCAGAGCCAGATGAGAAAGAGGAGCCAGGTCGCCGCTGGCACCTAGGGAACCTTGAGAGGGTATAGCTGGGTAGACCCGGCGATTGAGCATCTCAATCAGTTTTTCCACCAGCAGGGGACGCACGCCAGAATATTCGTGGGCTAAAGATTGGGCGCGGATGAGCATAGCGGCACGGACGATTTCTTCGTGAAAATAGTCGCCAACGCCAGCCGAATGACTAGCGACGAGGTTACGGGAGAGGACTTTGGTCAGGTAGGCACTTTTGAGGGTGGATTTGCCAGCTTGTGCCCCGAAACCTGTATTGATTCCATAGTAAGGACGGGTTTTTGAGCCTTCGATTTCAAGGGTCTTCACCAGATCTGCTACCCAATTGGCGCTACATTCTATTTTGGTCTTCACCTCAAGTTCGAGGGGCGCAACTGGCTGGTAAGTGCGGGCAACATTAATCACATCTTGGATGGTTAGACACTGGCTGGCGAGCTTGACAGACTCCTGGTTGTGAGCGGCCGTTGGGGATTGCGCTTGGGTGGCTGGATGCAATTTCACTCTTGAGGTACTGCCTTGTTGATCAGGAGAGGACAGCTTGCTTTTGCTCTTGTGCGCGTTGGGTGCAATCATGACCGCTGACGGGATTTTTCCCAAAACTCTTTCTTCTTCAATAATATTTCAATCCTCTTAAGTAGTCAGACATAAATAAATTCTTTATTTCAATTAAACTTGTTTGCGATCTGCTCGCCAGCAGCGCGAAGCTCCCGCGACTACTTTGATGATGCGAGTGTCGCGCCGCGAAGCAAATCGTGCTCGACTATGGCCATCCCCACCTTTTGGACCACTTTGACTAACCACTTCCATAACTTTTCCTGGTTTTTCTGTATCAAAACGATCTGGCGAGCCCGATCCGCTATTCGGTGCGCATCTTCCATTTTCTCGATCTTATTTTTGAGTTTTGTTAGTGGAGGTATTTTGAGATCGTCACCCTTATTACCACTCTGTGTCAAAATACCTCCACTAACTAATTCCGACTCAAGTAATGCCAACAGTTTTTGGTAGATTTTCTCTAATTTCTGTAGTTGGTTTCGGCGGTCGCGCCGCTACGCGGATCCGGCTTGCCGGATCGCTGCGGTGAATCTCTTATATAACTTGCTTCCCTGCTTGCCGAGGTATCTTTCTATTTGACCCTGAATTTTCCCTGTTTTTGACTTCCGACTACAAGCTTTCATTAAACGATAGTATTCATATCGCTTGCCATTCTTGGGGACGTAGAACTTTTGGATCCAGGTATTTGGCGCTGCTATTTCTCCCGAATTCCTTATCTGCTGTATCCTCTGGGAGATGAAATTGAGTCTTTGTTCTATATTGCTCATATGCGCACCTGCACTCAGCTTTTGGGATCGTTTCTTAGGATGTTTTTATTTTAAACCTTAACTAAAATGGAGTCTAGCTTCAATTTCATCAAATCCTCCTTCTGATTCACTCCCACCCTGGGCGATCCTCAATATGAGGCCTGAATTACATTTCCATGCTTCGAGCGCAAAATGCTGTATATTGCGCTCGAAATATACAGACCTCGATTAGATTAACAATATGTCTCAACCACTCCTATTGAAGAAGTCCGTTGTCGGAAATCGGAAATCTGTTGTGTCAATAAGATCGGGGGTGAAAGTCGATCTATTTTTAATTAGGGTTACAAGGAAATCATTTTTATGAGAGCAGTCCTTTTCAATAACTTATTTACTTCGTTTTTAACTTGACTACTACGAGGACTGCTCTCATAAAAATAAGATCCTCTCTCGTCTTCATAACCGATAACTTGTAGGCGAAGCAAATAACTTAAAAATAAAGACTGCCCTAATTAAAAATAAAGAACATCTCTCGGAATCAAACTTCCGACAACGGACTTCCAACTTCCGACAATAAGCGAAGCGATAACAGCTCCACCTCCATTCCCCAGACCCAAACCAGTGCCCAAACCACGTGTCCCTCCACCAGTTCCTCCCATACCCGCGCTTAATAGTTTTTAGATCGGGTTGAGAAGTATCGAGAGGTTAAATTTAGTGAGCAAGTCACAGACTGAAAACTTAGATGTAATTCCCTGTTAGTGAATTGATTTTTTAACTGACTTCAACATGCTTCTGGCTTGTTGATAACCAGCTACATTTTTTTGTTGACCAAATATGGTTATGGCTGCGTTTAAATCCCTAATCGCTTTAGCAAAATTTTTCAATTTTATCCAGACTTTGGCTCTATTTTCATAAAGCTCAGCTAGATTTGGATTAATTTGAATACTTCGATTGTAATCGCTTAAAGCTAATTTTAATTGATTTTGATTGAAGTAAAGTAGCCCGCGATTATAGTAAGCCATAGCCAGATTGGAATCAATCTCAATGGCATAATTGTAATCAATTAGAGCTAATGCTGATTTTCTCCGCTTGAAGTAAATTAGACCCCGATTACAGTAAGCCATAGCATAATAGGGATTAATTTTGACAGCTCGCTCTACATCTTTAAATGCTAATTTCCATTGCTTTTGCTTTAAGTAAAGTAAACAACGCTCGCAGTAAGCTTGAGTATAATGAGGATTAATTTCAATGGCTCGCTCTAGATCTATTGAGGCCAATTTTAATTGATTTTGTTTTAGATAAAGTCAACCCCGATTACA
>JASJDA010000146.1 GCA_030065755.1 Prochloraceae cyanobacterium
CATTTCTCAAAAGTAACTAGAGAGATAAGAAATAGTTTTTATTAATAAAAAAAGCTCAAATCCCTCTGTTCCCTATTCCCTATTCCCTATTCCCTATTCCCTGTTCCCTAAGTCTCTCGTTATTTTCGAGAATTGGTATTACCTTGCTATCTCTTTTGTCATTAAGTTAAAAATAAGTACCTGGTCAATCGAGAGTAATTAATAAAGCTTTATTTAGTCGTTCAAGACTCGAAGATGAAAGGGTGCCTCGCTTTGTTAAAAGACGAGTTTGTGATATTGCCCGTAATTGTTCGCTAAGAGCGATCGTGTTGCGATCGAATCCCCCTTCTGGTGCAGCAATCACTATTTGAGAAGGATAAATTCTTCTTGAAGGACGATTGTTAAAGTAGTGCGAATTGTTTCTTTTGTCATTTTTGATGTCACAATTGATGCTAGATTTAACATCAATTGTATCGATCCAGTTATCTGCCCTCACATTCTTTTTCTTTGGGATCGCATTTGAAACTAGCAGAGTATTTAAGCTGGAAAACCAGCACCAGGTGTTTCTACAGGCATAGTTAGGATAGAAGCAGTTGGCTTTTGTTCTTTGCTACCTGGAGACAATTCACCAACAGTAGAGATAAATAGAGTTTTTTTGTCATTGCCCCCAAGCATAACAGCGATCGCCTTGTCTTCTAGATCGATGCGCCGATCGATTTTTCCCGATGGCATGACTCTAACAACACTTTTATTAAAAGTAGCAACCCAGATAGCATTTTCTGCATCCAAACAAATACCGTCAGGCATTATATTATCTTCTTCCCTAAACTGAGCAAATATGCGACGATTACTCAAACTACCGTCTTCTTGAATGTCAAAAGCGATCGCGCAGCGACGAAAAGAATCAGCAATAATTAAAGTCTTGCCATCGTCAGTAATAACTATACCGTTAGGAAAAATAATATCTTCGGCGACAACTTTCACCTGGCGATCTCGAAGAGATCCGCGTAGCGGCGCGCTTCCTATCATAAATAATCTACCAGGTCGGGGCTGCTCTTGAAGACGAAAATCAAAGTCAATGCTGCCAATATAAACGCGACCTCGAGCGCTTACAACCATATCGTTAAGGGATTTGGAGTTTAAGCCGCTAAAATCTGCATATTCGCTTACTTTTTCTCCATCCCAACAAAACAGTCCTAACTTTCCCTTGCCACTGTTAGAAACGCCAGTAGCAAACAGTAAATCCCCATTAGGTAAAAAGTCTAAGCTTTTAGGAGTACCCTCAACTAAAGATCCGATCTTAGTTGTTTCGCAATTTCCCTCAAGATCGATCGTTTTGATTTGTCCTTCTCCATCCAAAAGATCGGCAAACCATAGTTTTCCTTTATGCCAGCGCGGACTTTCAATAAACCACAGAGAGTTATCTGTTAAAGTTTTAGGCTTCATAGGGGAGTGTGAGGAGTATGGGAGTATGGGAGTGTGGGGAGTGTGGGGAGTGTGGGAAGAAACAAACCACTAACCACTACCCACTACCCACAATTAATAACTGAGAGCTAATTTGCGATGATACACTGCAGTATTACCTTTGGCATTTAATACGTCACCATTTTCTACAATTGCATAAATTAACCAGTAGTCACCGCATTCCATGCGATTTTCGACTCGGCATTCTAAATAAGCTAGAGAGTTATTGACAATGGTACAGCCATTTTCAGCTTCTTTAGTATCTAGTCCAATTAGTCGGTCTTCTCCTGGTGCAAAACCTTTAATGAAATGCTTCATCAATTTTTGATGTTTGCCTTCTTCGAGGATATTTAAGACAAAATTATCGCCAATATGCATTAAAGATTCAATTGCTCTTTCTTTAGCGATCGAAACGGTAAAGCCAGGAGGACTAAAAGTAGCTTGAGAAATCCAGTCAGCTAACATAGCTCCTCTTACTTCCCCTCTTTTAGCTGTGACAACGCACAAAGGGCCAACTATACGTTCCGCAGCTTGTACGGCGCGAGCAGCAGCAGCTTGAGAATTATCGATCTTTTGTTGGGATTTCCTGGCTTTTTTGGCTTTTTTGAGGGTTTGGGCGAAATCCGTGCCAGCTTCTTCGCAGTATTTGAGGGTTATGTCATTGGCTACAAATTTGACCCGAATAGGATCGAAACCAAATTTGTAACCTGCATCGCGGAATTTGCCTTCTAATAAATCGATCGCTTCCCCACTCCAACCATAAGAACCAAATACTCCAGCCAACTTAGTGCGATCGGCTGTTGAAAGTACGACACCGAGAGCGGTTTGTATAGGAGTAGGAGGATGACCGCCAATGGTGGGAGAACCCATTATAAATCCATCGGTTTCACTTACTGCTT
Source organism: Prochloraceae cyanobacterium (assembly GCA_030065755.1). Taxonomy (GTDB): domain Bacteria; phylum Cyanobacteriota; class Cyanobacteriia; order Cyanobacteriales; family JASJDA01; genus JASJDA01. The sequence continues at coordinate 2,343 of JASJDA010000146.1, forward strand.
GTTCGATTTGAGCGGGGTCGGCGAATTCGCAGTTAATTGATTCTACTCTCACTCCTGCTTTAGTTATTCCCAGGGCGATCGCCGAAGCTAGAGTAGCGGTATTGCCATAAGCAGAAGTGTAAATTAAAGCTACTTTAATTTCTTGAGCTTTTTGATTTTGGCACCACTGTCGATATGACTCTGTTAAAGGTACTAAGGAATAGAATACTAAAGGCCCTTGACCAGTGGCATAGAGTTTAGTTTGAAATGGTTGTATTTGATCTAGCGCCTTTTCTACGTGTTCGGCGTTAGGTGCCATAACTGCATCGAAGAAATAACGCCGATCTTCGTCAACAGTAGTCCAACCTTCATCTAATACGTAATCGTGACACAAGTGGGCGCTAAATAATTTGTCAGTAAAGAGAGTATAAGATGAGGGGTCGTAGGTGCAAAGATGATCTGGCCAACGGGGATTGGGAGTAGGTATAAATTGCAGGAGATGATTTTTACCCAGATCTAGAGTGTCTGAGGTCTCTACTGTTTTAATTTTTAGTTCTCGATCGCTTATTAGTTCCTTTAAAATGCTAGCCCCTGTACTCGAACAAACAAAGGTAATCTGGGGAGCTATTTCTAGCAATGCTTTTAAAGTAATGCTGCGATTGTGATTGACGTGACCGAGAATAATGTAATCAATAGTCTTCGGATCGATTAATTCCTGTAATTTACTGATAAAAATCTCAGTAAACGTTTTTCCTGGCGGATCCAATAGAGCGATTTTATCTGCTTCAATTAAGTAGGAATTAGCAGTAGTGCCTCGTTGTAAGGCATATTCTATTTCAAATTTGTGACGGTTCCAAGTTCGAGATCTAATTACCGTAGTATCCGAACCGATCGAAAGAATTTGAATGTCGTTTGGTTTTAGATTAGGCATAATTTGCTGGTTGCTATTTGCTATTTACTGACTTCTGACTTCTGGCTTCTGACTTCTGACTTCATTTAATAGTGATTGCCGACTTTACGATGGTGAACGGCACTAAAAGCTTCTGGTTTAGAGACTCTTCCTTCTTCGACTGTGGCGTAAATAATCCAATGGTCGCTACATTCCATTCTTTGCTTGACTTCACACTCCATATATGCTAGAGCGTCGGTAAGAATAGGAGCGCCATTACTAGCTGGTTGAGTTTTAATATTGGCGAAGCGATCGGCACCTGGGGAGAAGCGTTTGAGGAAGTGTTTCATTAACTCTTGATAGTTGCCTTCTTCCAAAACATTGAGTACAAAGCGATCGCCCACTTGCATCAAAGATTCGATCGCCCGATCTTTGGCAACAGCTACGGTTATACCGAGGGGGTTTAGACTGGCTTTTCCTACCCAAGAGGCAAACATTCCGCTTTTAACCTCTCCTTTCATAGCGGTGATAATATATAAGCCGCTGCTGAGTCTTCCTAAAGCTTTTTCTATGTTCGGTTTAATCGACTTAATTTGTTCGATACTGCGATCGCGAGTCAGTAATTGTCCCATGTCCGTACCAGCTTCTTGGCAAAGTTGGTAAGTAATTTCTGTGGGGACTTCTTTAATCCGAATGGGAGAAAATGCTTGGGTCAAACCTAAGTTTTTAAACTGTCTGAGTAAGGTGTCGAGAGGTTCGTCATCTTCTCCATAAGACTCGAAAAGTCCTAAATTTTGTTTGGCATTAGCAGCGCCAATAATAGTATTAACAGCAGCCATTGCAGTTGCATCTGATGCTGGAGGAGTGCCAACAATAATGGCACTAGCACTGTTAACTGCTTTTTGCACCTGTTGGGGATCGGTAGCAGTTATGTCGATCGCTTCTAAAGTTACGTCAGTTTTACCGAGTCCTACGAGGATGGCATGGGTAAGTCTTTCGCTATATCCGTAATTAGAAGCATAAAATACAGAAACTAATTTGTTTGTCTTAGTCTCTGTTTTAGTACTCCAACTGCGGTAGCGACCTACTAATTCTTTGAGATTTTGACGCACTAAAGGTCCGTGACCGTTAGCGATCGTCTTGACCTGGCCTAAATTATCCATCCGCTTCAGTGCAGATACCACCGATCGAGCATTGGGACCCATCAAACAATCGTAGTAGGTCTTATATTCTGCTTCAATGATATTTAAATCTTCGTCAAAGACGCTTTCCGAACAGTAGTGCATTCCAAAAGCATCGCAACTAAAGAGTGTTTGAGTAAAAGTGTCATAACTAAAGATAGTATCGGGCCAGTGAAGGTTTGGGGCGCTGACGAATTCGATGACGTGTCCTTTCCCTAAGTCTATTTGATAGCCATTTTTGACAATTTGTCGTTCAAAGGGTTGGTGGACTTGGTTTTCTAAGAACAAAATTGCCATTTTTGAGGCTACTACAGTCACGTTAGGCGCTAAATTCACCACCTCTTTAACTAAACCACTGTGGTCTGGTTCGGTGTGAGAGACAATTAGATAATCTATTTGGCTGGGATCGATTAATTCCTTGAGAGTTTCTAGGTAAAGATCGTTAAATTTACTATGAGAAGTATCGACTAAAGCTATTTTTTCTCCCTTAATTAGATAAGAATTGTAGGTAGTTCCATTTTCGAGAGTAAATTCAATATCGAAGCTATCGCGATCCCAATCTAAAGAGCGAATCGCTGTAGTATCTGGACCAATTTCTACAGTTTGTATAGTTAGTCGCTTTTGTTTGTTTTTAACAGTTGTGACCATGTTTTACCTCTTAAATTGAGTACTTATTGAAAACCTTGATTTTTCCAAGTATTTGCCTGTAATTAACAGCCTGTCTGAAGCGCTATCTTACCTGCCAATTTTAAGAAGAAATAATATGCTGTTTGTATCGCTCTTTGAGAATAAAAGAGAGCTAATTATTGGAATTGGCAAGAGTTAACTGCTGGGCAAATACTTAATTAATTCTGGGAATTTCCCTAATCTACCAGCCAGCCCGAACGTTCGTTGGTTTATTTTGACTGGCAAAGGCAAATCGATATTTAAGTTGAGATTTATTGTATTTTTACTCTTACATCTGTGTTCTTTACCGACCTAATTCCGACTATTTTCTTGATAATAAGCAGGGTTTACAAGACATTAATACAGACAACCAATCCATTTCTCTTGTGAGCAATAGTTTTACTTTGTGTTGCACTTATAAGCTTACTACTTTTCAAGTCGTGTTTCGTAGCAAAAGTAACATTGTGTTCTTTATTTTTTATTTATTTCTTGAATAAAAACAAGCTATATTTACTGTTTTAAGCTAAACTTAATCAATAAAAAAATATATAAAATTTTTGTTACATTTTTAGTAAATTAATCCGTATTCAAAAGCTCCCCTAATGTGCTTGTGAGAGATGGGGAGAGAGGGGGAGTCAAACGTTAGAGATCAGGGGTCAGGATAAGAAAGAACATTTACCTCTGACCTCTGAAGATTAGTAATTACCAAGATTTCATATCAGAAGCCTTACGCGATCGTTAACTTCCTGAGTCTGGCGGAAAATAAATAAGAAATATTTGCAATAAATCTGTTATCTTTTTCTTAAAGATAGTAAATTTTCTCAATTACACTTATTCAAAAAATGCTGAAAAGAATTTTATACGCTGAATCTGGAACGGGTAAGACTCAAGAAATGTTAGAGGTTTTGAGGGAACTACCTAGGATTAGCAAAAGCGAAATAACAATATTACACGCAGTCAAGCCTCAAATCACCACAGAAGAAGAAATAGCTCAACGGGAAGAAGGAAGTCTGCTACTGGCTGGGATTGCGAATGATTTAAACCGAGATCGGGCTACTCCAGTTTCGAGCCTTTTACTTGAAGGAGAACCTAAAGATATTGTTTGCCAAGTTGCTCAATCTATCGATGCAGACTTAATTATTCTGGGTTCGCGAGGACTAAGGCGTTTACAAGCTATTCTTTTAAACTCAGTCAGTCAATACGTATTTCAATTAACCGATCGCTCTATGCTTATGGTTAAAGATGATGTTTACGTAAAAAAAATTAAAAGAGTCATGGTAGGGCTTAATGAATCTCGTGGTGCCCAATATGCCTTAGAATTAACCCTAGATTTACTTCAAGACTATCCTGGCTGCGAATTAATCTTAGTTCGGGTTAATTCAGACTTGAAGCGAAATTTGCCCCCTCTATCGAAATCAGAAATGGAAAAAGACTCGATATTAGCTCCAGCTTTAGCACGAGTCAAAAGAATGGGAATTAGTTGTCGTTGTTTATTAACCCCAGGAGAACCAGCCAAACAAATTAGTAAGTTAGTAGAAGAATTAAACATCGATTTGTTAGCAATTGGCTCTCAAGAGCGTCGTCCCTCGGTTGCTAAAACTCTACCCGACTTCGATCGATTATTAGGCGCTTCTGTATCAGATTACCTTCGAGTTAATGCTAACTGTCCGGTCCTATTAGCTCGCAAGGAATTTACTTAAAACAGTGAACAGTGAACAGTTATCAGGTCTCCCTCATGGATTTAAACCAGGAGAGAGATATTCTACCTATAGAGGTAGGGGACTTTCGATCCCACTCACAACTGATAACTGTTAACTGGTAACTGACAACTGTTAATCTGAAGTCTTACCTCGAATATTAATCCGACAATCCTTAAGTCTGTTCGAGCAAATTGACAAACTCCTCTTCATGAGAGTAAAAGCTTTTGCTAAGCGACCTATTTCATCTTTATACTTCTGTTCAAATTCAGCATCCATTCTCCCCGTACTAACTGCTTCTGCAGTTAGGCTCATCCGTTTGAGAGGTCGAACGACATATTTATTCAACCACAAATTGACTACAAAAATAGCAACAGCAAAAACTACAACGACAATACTCATAACCGTAACAAACGATTGACGAGCTGTTTGAAATACTTTGCTGGCTGGGATGTAAATCATCTGAGCAGCTACAATCTCATTTAGTTCCCATCCAAAACCATTGGAATTTCCATAAAGTTCAATCATACTTTTAGGAGCAACATTTGGCTTACTGTGGCATTGGAGGCAACTAGATTCAACTGCTAAAGGTCTTGCAATATAGTATAGTTTTCCGCTTGGTAGAGAACGAAATCCCCTTAACTCTTTGTTAGTTGTTTCCTGACGGAATCTGTTAACAACATCTTTTTCAAAGTTATCGGCTTTGTCTCTAAGATTTCTTGGATTGAGAGTTGCTTCTTTATAAAAATATTCTTGACCAGATTTATCAGTGCGAAAAATTTCAAATACTTCTCTTGCTGAATAAGCTGGGACAGTTTGTGGTGAAAATTGGTTATTTTGATACTTGTTTAACTCAGGACTAATTTGACTAGTCGTGTAATCTCTAATAGAAACTATAGTTTGAAGTAATACTCGTGCTTCGGAAGTAATTTGATTTTGGGCATTAGAGTTTAATATCATAGCTACAGCAGAACCGCTTATAACTAATCCTCCCAAGAAAATTAAGCTCAACAGTATTGTTAATTTCCTAGCTAAATTAAAATTATTTACAACTTTCAACATCGATATTTGTGCAGTCCTAATAGATTGCAAATTTAGGAAATAATTAAGGTATAAAGATGTTAGATTAAATCGTCTAATTTCTAACATCTATTTGTGGGAAAAAGTTTTGAAAATTACCCAGTCTAAGTCAGACGGTAAGTTAATCGATATTGTCATGCAATTTTGCTATTTTTTGCTTAAATATTATCTTTTTTTTACTTTAATCTAACGTACTTATTTTTTTTACTAAACAAAACAAAAGTTTTACTTTCTTTGTCTATTTGTTAATATTTGTAATCTCTAGAAAAGAACTATTACTAAAATAAATCTAGACAAATGCATCTAATATTCTCTTGTTTAAAGAATGCGGGTGCGTCGAATAACCAAGAACAGACAAAAAGATTGGTTACTTAATTAACTCGCCACACCTCCCAGACCTCCCACACTCCCCACACTCTTCTCTCTCATAATGGAAGTAAAGATTAAAAAACTTAAGTTTATACCAAATTCAGGAATTCGATCGAGATTTTAGGTATATACATAAGGTGAGCCGATCCCGAATTAAATTCGGAAGCTTGGCTATTTCCAATTAGCAATCGAATTATGAAATAGTTATAAACTATCTCCGGCCATGCAACCTAAATTAAATAGGAATTCCCATTCAAAATCTTCTTCTTCCCAACCGAAGAATTCCAAAACACCCAAGCAGTCAATTTCTCTAGTATCATTTTTACTTTTTACTAATTTTGTGTTGCTGGGATTATTAGGTGTAAGTTTTTGGTCTCTAGCTCAAAGACAAAAGTTCAACACCCCACCAACGGACGATTCACAACACCATTTCTCCCACAATATCAAAACCGCCCTTCCTTCACATTCAAAGGACTTTCACCAACATTTTGCCAGTAAAGACGATCTAGTGTCTGGGGAATTTGCTTATGGAGGAAGTGCTGCGTGGATTCCGATCGTGGTTAAAGTAGACCCAATACTTCAAGGCGCTAGACCCGAATTTAAAATGCGCTATACTCTACCTCCTAGCGGAATACCCAACACCAGGGAAGGTATTCGCATGTTGCTCGAAGATCGACTGGCGTTTGCTCATGCTTCTCGTCCCATACACACCGAAGAATACCAAAAAGCACTTCAAAAAGGCTATACTCTAAACGAAGTTACCGTAGCCTTAGAGGTGATTGTAATTATCGTTCACCCAGACCTCGACATTCCTGGTCTAACCCTGGCTCAATTAAAAGGTATTTACACAGATGAGATAACCAATTGGAAACAAGTTGGCGGTCCAAATTTGCCAATTACTCCCTACTCGCTGTCGGCTAAAGACTCTGGGATAGCAGAATATTTCGATCACTACGTCATGAAGGATCTTCCTTTCGGCGACAATGTGATTTTTACTCCCACATCAACTAACGCCTTGCGTAAGGTAGCTCACAATCGCGGCAGTATATTTTATACTTCTGCTCCTCAAGTCATAGGTCAATGCACCACCAAACCAATTCCGATCGGACACAAGCCAGATAAACTAATTGCTCCTTACCAAAAGCCTTTGATTTTACCCAGCCAGTGTCCCGAAAAGCGCAATCACATCAATATGTCTGCCATGCAAAGTGGTAAATATCCTCTTCTTCAGCCGTTATTTGTAGCTGTAAAGCGTGACGGTCAAATAGACGAACGAGCTGGAGAAGCTTACGTCCATTTTCTTTTAACAGACGAAGGTCAGGAGTTAGTCAGACAAGCTGGATTTATTCCTATTCGCTGTTTGTCCCACTTCGCTGACACATTAGGAACTTGCCATCATTCTAAAGCTCATACACACCACTAAATGCCAATTTTCCTGATATGAATCCCGATATTTTAGGCGGTCGTTATCAAATCGTCAAAGGAATAGGTGAGGGGAGTTTTGGCAAAACTTATCTTGTTAAAGATATCCAGAACTTTGACAGTCTTTGCGCGCTCAAACAATTAAAACCTTTGTTTTCTAATTCAGAGACTTTTAAAAAAGCCAAATCTCTTTTTGAAAGAGAAGCTAGGAAATTACACGAATTGGGAAAACTTCACGATCGCATCCCTTCTCTTCTAGCTTATTTTTCAGAAAACGAACAATTTTACTTAGTCCAAGAATTTATTGAAGGTCACGATTTAACTGAAGAATTGATTCGGGGTACTCGTTTTTCTTCTCTACAAGTAATTACATTGCTCAAAGATATCCTCGAACCTTTAGCCGTCATACACCAGAAACGTTTAATACATCGGGATATTAAACCTTCTAACTTAATGCGTAGAGATCGCGATGGCAAAATAGTTTTAATTGACTTTGGCGCAATTGGGGAGTTAGCGGCTACTCAAATAATTAAGACTTCAGATCGACCCCAAGTCGGGACAATTATTGGTACTCCTGGTTATATGCCAATAGAACAACAGCGAGGTTTACCTAAATTATCTAGCGACATTTATGCAGTAGGAGTAATTGGCATTCAAGCTTTAACTGGAATATTGCCTAAGAATTTAGAACAAGACCCAACAACTAAGGAGTTAATTTGGCACGATCTAGCACAGGTAAATCCTGAATTAAGAGATGTATTAGATAAAATGGTGCGCTACCATTTTTCCGATCGTTATCCTAATGCACTTGCAGCTTTGTCGGTTCTACAAGAATTAGTAAAAACTGATATTAAAAAATCTTCTAGTGGCAATTTTGTTAAAAAAGATATTGCAAAAATTAGCCCAAAAAACTTTAATGTTAATATCTCAATTAAAAGAAGAAAATTAATTCAATTAGCAGCATTAATTACTGTTGGATTTAGCTTGACTTCTTTAGTAAAGATTGTACTTAATGAATATTTCTTTAATTCACTGAGAGAATTAAAAGAAAGTCAAAAATTGTGGCAATCGAGAAATTTTAAAACATATCAATATATTTATAAAAATAGTAAGAGATTTCAAATATTAGTAACAGAAGATCGCGTTATTTCCGCAATGGATTTGCAAACAGGTCGCTCGGTAAGCGATCGAGAATTGGAATCTTATAAAACAATAGATACACTATTTAAAGATTTAGAAAATCACCTAAAATCTAAAGAGAGAAATATATCGGTTATTTACGATTCAGAATTAGGACATCCAATTGAAGTAACAATAGATTCCCAAGAAGGGACTGAAAACGATGGAATTTATTTTGCGATCGAAGAGTTGATTGCCCTCAATTTCAACTCATTTGAGACGATAATTGTTGACTCGCGAGGTCGGGAAATCGATCTCCATAAAAAAGAGGCTGCATACTTTACGGAAAACCTGGGAAACAGCATCTTTTTGGAAATGGTCGCTATTGCTGGAGGGAGTTTTCTCATGGGTTCTCCAACAAGAGAAAAAGGCAGCAACAAAAACGAACGACCTCAACAAAAAGTAACAATATCGCCATTTTTTTTGGGCAAATTTCAAGTGACTCAAGCGCAATGGAGTGCAGTTGCTAATCTACCCAAAGTCAAACGCAACCTTAACCCCAAACCTTCTTTCTTCGAAGGGAATAACCTTCCAGTAGAAAAAATCTCTTGGTACGACGCAGTTGAGTTTTGCCAAAGACTGTCCCAAAAAACCGATCGCCAATACAGATTGCCTAGCGAAGCCGAATGGGAATACGCCTGTCGCGCTGGAATCGCTAAACCTTTTCATTTTGGCGATACTCTCACTAGCGATCTAGCTAACTACAATAGCAGCTATACCTATGCTTCCGAACCATTAGGTGAATACAGACAAAAAACTACTCCCGCAGGCAGTTACCCCCCCAATGCTTTTGGCTTATACGATATGCACGGTAATGTTTGGGAGTGGTGTGCAGACGTTTGGCATCCTAACTATGAAGGATTGCCAACTGATGGTAAAGTTTGGACGACAAAACTGGGTCACAGTAAACGTTCTCCAGTTAGGGGCGGATCTTGGAGTGACTTGCCTGTCAAGTGTCGCTCGGCTAGCCGTCACCAAATCGAAAGGCGCGACAATCGTCTTAGCAGTGTTGGTTTTCGAGTATTGTTGGTTTACCCTAACTTATAGATTAGGCTAGTACAGATAGGGTTTCAGTCAAGGTGTCAACGAAAATCGAAAATCGCAATGGCTTGCGCCACCCATTATTGTCTGCTTTCTTTTCAGGGTTAGGTCCGAACCTATTGCCTCTGTCATTGGCGGATCTATTTCGCACGTGAGCATTGCGCCAAACTCAGGCTCTCCGATCGATTTAAAATATTCAGCATATTTGCATCGACGAACATTTACTGAGAACTCTTTATCGGTATTTGCTATTGGCTCAATTTCCAGAGCATTATCAGCAGTGAATGTGGGTACAGCCGCTTTCATTTTTTCTAGAGAAGTACCCTCATTTTGTGCGGAAATAGACTCTCCGAGAGATGTCGCATATTCGCGAACAGCAGAACGTAATAATTCGCAAGCCCTTTCTTTACCGAGTTCCTTTCGCAAAAGACGAAAAAGCGGTAAAAGGATTTAACTTTGAATCTTGACTCTTTCTAAATAAGATAATCCCTCGATCATTTTTCCCTCCATCAAATCGTGGTGGTTGTTTTAGCTTCGATCGCCCCTCGATCGCTACCTCCCACCTTCAGAGACTTTGACGATTCTAGTTCGTCCGCCAGTGCGAGGAGCAATTGCGCGCCATTGCCTTTCCACGCTGCACCGTGCATGCATGCTAATGTCGTTGGCTCTGTAGCTGCTAGCTTTTTCAATAGCTCTCGCGTAGAGGGGGCGTGAGAAAAATAGTCAAATTTCTCGCGCATCGCTTCCGAAGCACTCAGTATGTCCTGCTCGGTAATTGGTGGATGCACCCACCCCCCCTGAGTAAACAAATCCCCACACAGCAAAGTCTTCGCAGTCGAGTCAAATAGATAACCACATTCCCAACCGTGTGGAAGGTGGGGCGTATCGAGCCAGCGTACGACGTGTTTGCCTAGCTTGAGTTCCTCTCCATCCGCCAGAACTCGCCCTGGACGATCGGCAACATCATCAATTGAGGTCATCGCCGCAATTTTCCCGCATAGAGGAACAGCAAAAGAAGCGATCGCCAAAAATTCATTCAGCGCACCGCACTCGTCAGCTTCGTAGTGAGAGAAAGCTATGTAACGCAGTCGTTCTACTGGCATAACACTGGCAATGGCTTCTTTCACTAATGGAAACAGCTTGCGCCAGCCAGTATGAAATAGCAAAGGCTCCTCATCGACGATTAAGTACTGGTTAAAAGAAAATCCGCCTGGAAATCGGTTCGGTGAAATCGGCGTGTGGATGCGATAAATGTCTTCAGCGATTTCATCAATGCGGGTACCAGAATTCAAGTTGGTAATGGCCATCTTTTTTTCCTTTTAGTTATATCTCTTTCTCAGAGCTATATTTCACTGAAAAATTCCTTTTTCATTCGTTCGTAATATTGGCAAAGATTGTCTAATTTAGCTACATAGTCAACAATTGGGCTTTTAAAGGGTGGCTTAATAACGTTACCTATCGAGGCATAAGCTGTTGCATCTAAAGTTGTGGGTCGCTCTCCCATAAAAAATGGCTTGTCAGCAAGAAAATCAGAGAGTGCTTGGAAATCGGCATTAATAATTTGGCAAATTTCGGAACTGCTATGACGACTCAGACCGTGACCGTACATCTGGTTACGAATTTTTTCACCAAACTCTTCGACCTTAGGTTCCCATTCACTAGGAGGAACTTCAGGATAGATGATAGTAGCTATTATTTTCCGATAAATTTCCCAGTTTTCGGGCACACTATAGCGAAGATAGACAATGCCCCAGTAATCATTTTCTTTGAGCATCCGACGGAAAGCCAGAGATATAGCTCGATCGCTGGCGGTTAAGCCTCGATCGAGATCTATCCCTTCTTTCTCCTCGAACATCTCTAAGATTAAAGTAGAATCGCCAATTAGCTTTTCTTGATATTCAATGAAGGGAACTTTGCCTTTTGGAGCTTTCTCAAAATGGAGATGGAGTTCTGTTACCCTTTTTTGACGTTCTCCTCGGCATAAATGCACGAGGATTCTAACCATCACTGGTTAAGTTTTCTCTTTCCACGACAAACTTTAAAATTAACTATCTCTTGCGAGCAGTATTTAAACCATTTCACCATTCCTAGAAACCAATGAAAGAGCTTAACTTAGTTAATCCCAGAGAGCTTTATCTCCAGAGACGTACTAGGATATCAAACCTAGAGTTAACGTGCGCCCCACGTTACTGTGATTTTTTTTTCTTGAAATGAGAAAAACTTATTTTCTCTGGTTGCTACTTTTTTCATTTCGCTGGCTATTATCTCTTGGTTTTCGCCACCCAATTTCTTTAGCCCACCATCTAGCCTTTAATGTACGCTTTTTTTCTATACCGTTAGCATACGGTCTAACTCTAATAAATAGGTATGGTGCTTTTGTTGAGATAGCTGATTATAACACAAAGCCGTCCTTCTAGGACGGGGCTTTAGACCCAAATTTACGGTAAGATTTTATACAAAAGTTCCGCTCCTCAAAAGAAAATCGTGCAATAATATCGATCCGACTGGTAGTAAGAATCGCTCCCCCATGACAGAAATTACCGTATCCTCTGAAGAAATAGTTGCAGCACTTTCAACTCCCGTAGACTTAGACTTCCAGTTACCAGATCCAGATGACGAAGAAATACAAGAGTCTGAATTTCAACAACAGTTAGACACAGTCTGGAAAGTATGCGATCGCTTCGACTTGCAAACTGATATCTGGCGAGGTAGGGTATTGAGGGCAGTGCGCGATCGAGAAAAAAAAGGTGGGGACGGGAGAGGAACGGGTTTTCTCAATTGGCTCAAACAAAGAGAAATTACTAAAAGTCAAGCATATGCTTTAATACAACTAGCCAATAGTGCCGATACTCTACTAGCAGAAGGACAACTCAATCCAGACAGTATCAACAATTTCAGCAAACGAGCCTTTGTAGAAACGGCAAAATCAGCCCCAGAAGTACAAAAATTAGTCAGCGAAGCAGCACAAAAAGGCGATCGCATCACCCGTCGAGAAGTAAAACAAATCTCCGACGAATGGACGGCGATGAATTCAGAATTGCTACCAGAAGAAGTCAAAGAAAAAGCAGCAGAGGGATCTCTCCCACCTCGTCACCTCGCACCTCTAGTAAGAGAGATGGAAAAATTACCCGACACCCACTTAGAAACCATCCAAAAAGAAGTAGCCGAAAGTCCTGACGTAGAGACGGTTAAAATCCTCACCTCAGATGCTAAGAATTTGGCTAAATATCTCGATGCTGCAGCACAAGTACAAACTCTAAGAAAGTCTCCGCTCGACCTGGAAATGGCGCTGGAAGAAGCTTTAAGATTAGAATGTTTGAACACTGCTGCCGATTTAGTTAAACAAGCAACTCAACTAGAACAAATTATTACCAAACTTTATCTCACTTGGAAGCGCCTGGGCAGCACTTGGGATAGATTGTATGTGGATACTGGTGCTAGTACCCCTCATCTACGATCGCTCCTGAACTGTTTGGAATCTCTCACCACCGACACCATGGAAGTGCAGTTAGATGATGGAGGCGATCGTCTCGTTCGTCTAAAAGTGATGAATGAGGGAGATAATATTGACGAGGCACGCACCTGAGTCGGATAAAATCAAATTTTATGGCTGACCTATTCCCGTATTTCTCACAAAAAAGCGCTCGTCAGCTATGAAAGCCTTACAGCATCTGAGATTGAGCAGGCGATCGAGGGCTGGAGTTAGCGATTGAAACTAGGGTTTTTGATGATTCAGGAGCGAAATCGAGAAAATGTCCTAACGCGTTTTGGTAGTGCTATATTCTCGTCAATATTGTAATGTTAATAAGAGCTGTTTTTTGACTCCTAATTTTGGAGGAGCACCTGATTTTTTGCGATTATAGTTAAGATTTAAAAGCGATTACGCGATCTGTAGCCTTCGGATCGCTTTAAATGTTTAATTTCTGCAAAGGTAGATCGGGCTGATTCATCTCTGCACCTTGCTTAATAGCAGTTTGATAGGTATCCACTACATGATTGAGTAGAGTATCTTCTAACTGCGTCAAGAATCCCCATTTTTGACCGACATGGGTGTAGGAATTACCCATACTAACGGGAGGCACAAGGGGGACGGAATCAGCTAAATTAACAATGCGATAGGAATTGGGAATAAGTTGGCTATGAGCTTGGACAAACTTTGGTGAGCCAACTCTTGGCCCGGCAAAGGTATATAGTTGGATTTGGTCTTTAAGTTGGGGAACTTGTCGCACAATTTCCATCGCTACTAGGGTAGCAACGGCAGCACCTAAGCTATGTCCCGTAATGTAACAAGGAATTGTGGGCTCTAGTTGTTTGGCGATCGCAACAGGATCGGGATTTAGTTTTCTGGTTAATCCTAAAAATCCTTCGTGTACCGCACCATAATCTTTACCATCAGTGGCATCATACTTAAGCTGTTTGGCGTTTAAATTCTGAAGCCATTCCGCTTGGGTTTGAGTCCCTCTAAATACTAAAATATTGTGTTGCTTGGAAGTAAGGGCGATGCCAGAAAATATCTTAATGCGATGTTGACGCTGTAAAATTTGTCGGATCTTATCCTGAAACGTTAGTTCTACTTCTTGAATAGTTTCGTTTAGTGCTCCAGAATTATTCGCAGTGGAATCTGATGTTTGCTTTTGTGCCTGAAAGTTTTTTAAATAGTTTTCAAGAATGTCTTGTTCTTGCTGAAAACTGGTTAGCTGAGTATAAGATTTGATGGTGTCATCATAGTCAGGTAAGAGCCTAATATCTCCGTCATAACCAGGATTGTTGCGATGAGTTTTATATTGTTGAACCGATAATTTACAAAAGTGGATCAGCCGTTGAGACATCTCCCGACTGTAGGGCAATATTGGGGGAGTTAAATTATTGACGGATAATAACTGGCGACGTTTAGCCATTTCCTCCTCCCAATCAGCTTCTGAGGCATAGGCTGCATCTATCAAACTAATTTCATCAGATAAAGAACTTCGAGCTATTTGATTTTGCTCTTGTTGCTGGCGGATGGCGTTAAGGCGCAAAT
>JASJDA010000147.1 GCA_030065755.1 Prochloraceae cyanobacterium
CTTGCCAGTTTTCACCTCAATCAGGCGGGCGGTGTTATCTTCACTGCCAGTAGCCAGGTATTTACTGTCGGCACTGAAGGACAGGTCTGTAACAGACCCCTGGTGGCTGATGCGGGCGATTTCCTTGCCAGTTTTCACCTCAATCAGGCGGGCGGTGTTATCTTCACTGCCAGTAGCCAGGTATTTACTGTCGGCACTGAAGGACAGGTCTGTAACAGACCCCTGGTGGCTGATGCGAGCGATATAGTTAGGTAACAAAATCAGACTGTTGCGCAAGGCCCGATCTGCTTCTAATGACACCTCCTCAATATCTTGGAATCGTTTCATTGATTCGGCTGCTAGTAATGCACTTGTTTCATAAAAGTCTGGGTACTGACTTCCAATCCTTTCTGATCTAGCAGCTAACTGGCGGGCAAATGCTATTTTGGCTTGCTTCTTGGATTCTAGAGCAAATACAACTGCTAAAATTGCTACACCAACTAAAACTAATCCTGCTACAATTGAGCCAGTAAGTGCCCTTTTTAAAAAGCGATTAAGCTTTTCTTTTTGTTGTTGCAGTTCTGCTATAATTTCTGAGCCTTTCTGTTGGCGAATAAACTTCACCAAATAATCGTGTACCAGTTGATAGTTATTTTCTGGCAATGCACTTAGGCGAAAGACTAACCCCGATTTGACTAAAATTCCTAAGACTAAATCTAATTTATCGGCTTCTGCGGCTAATTCTTTCTTTAAGTCAGTCTTTGTTTTCAGGGGACGAGTGTTATGTTCATCGGTAAGCAAGTACAACACTGAGCGAGCAGCTCGTTGATTTTCCGAGCCACAGTCAATAATGACTTCTTCTAAATAGCGTTCGACCAGTTTTTCCTTTGGTCCTTTTTCCCGATAATCTTTCAGTGTAGAGATATTTTCAGTTTGCAACTGCGCTCCCACCACCTGCAATTCAATCGGACGCACTTGTTCGAGTTCGGTGGTTAAATCTCTAACGAGAGCGTCAATTAAATCTGACTCTAACCCAAACTGCGCTCGTTGGGTCAGTTTTCGAATTACTTTCTGTGCCGCATCGGGGGAAAAGTTGCCCAAATAGTAACGCTGGTCTTTCCTGAGCAAATCGCTATCAAATTTCTGGGCGGCAGCAAACTGCTCGAACTCTAACAAATTATGCAGATAATCCTCCCGCAGCGAGAGAATTACTTTTACAAACTGAATCTCTATACCCTTAAGACACTCTAGCAGAAAGCCGTAAAACTCTCTGCGTTCCTCTAACTTAGTACAAACAAAGAAAAACTCTTCAAACTGATCGAAAATCAGCACAGTTAAAAAGTGATTGTCGGCATTAGCTCTTAACTGTGCTTTAATCGCGTCAAGAGAATCTATAGCAATGCCCTCATTATTAAGAGAGCTTGAGCTTTTATCTATGCTTTCCTTTCTCGCTAGAGCTTCTGCCAACTTCTGACCCAGTTCTTTGAACCAGTTCGCGTAAACCCTAAGCGTTATGAGCAACACAATCCGATCTTCGATCGCTTTTCCTTGCAGCTCTGGCACTAATCCCACATTCACCAAGGAACTCTTACCAACTCCAGACGGTCCGTATAAAACCGTCAGTTTGTACTTGGGCAGGGCAATTCGTTCATTAACCAGATAGTTAACATCTTGCTGTCGCCCAGAAGCGACAAACACAGAAGCTAATTCTTTTTGAAAAGAGTGTAACTGCCCAGCACCAATAAAAGCCCGTAAGCGGAACTCTAGCTCAATTTCTCGCTGTTTTTCCTTAACCTCAAAAGCTTCTAAATATTTTTTCTGTTCGTAATAGAGAGAGCGCAACTCCGACAAAAGACGAATGTAAACTTTGGGGTTAGATTCGGGCTTAGTTTTCTTTGTAGCCTTCTCCAGACAATCAATTGCCTTCTGGATTGACCCTAGCTGTCTCAGCGCTTGTGCCAGCAGCAAGCAATATAAGCCGCGCTGGGGGTGCTGTGGCTCGATAGGAAGAGAAGTTGCTTTTTCTGCCCACTGACGAGCCTTGCGCCATTGCTTTCGATTCAGGGCTATTTCTGCTAGAAAACTGTAATCTTGGGCTAACCTATTCGGATTGCCATTCTTTTGATGCAGTGTCAAAGATTTTTGTGCTAACTCCTCTAATTCCAACCAAGCTTCTTGCTGCCGCAGTACCTCTCCTAAATGACCGATAAATTTAGCTACCAAATCCTCCCGCCCAGCTTGCTCGAACTTCTCTAGTCCTTCTCGGAAAGTGTCTTTAGCTTTGTGCCCATAATCTTGATTTTCTTGTTGATTCTGCTGTGCCCGATCACAATAGCACTTGCCCACATTAAACAGGATAATCCCCTGTCGCTCTAGTGAATATTTTTTCCTGGCTTCCTCCTCACCAGTTGCTTCCCCTATTTTTTTTTCTTGTGGCTGCCAAAAATCCAAACTTTTCTGATAGTGGTTTAAAGCACTATCAATTTGCTCATTAGCGTAGTCATTTCGCCCTAGACAAAACTCCAGATTCGCTGCTAATTCTGGGTCTAATTCCACCCCTTGATTTTGTAACTGTTTTAGGGCTGATTCAATTTCTGCCCGCTCCAAGGGATTAAGAATAGTATTATTTCCTACCGATTCATCTAC
Source organism: Prochloraceae cyanobacterium (assembly GCA_030065755.1). Taxonomy (GTDB): domain Bacteria; phylum Cyanobacteriota; class Cyanobacteriia; order Cyanobacteriales; family JASJDA01; genus JASJDA01. The sequence continues at coordinate 2,626 of JASJDA010000147.1, forward strand.
AGCCTCTATAGCAGCAAAGACCTTTTCTGCCTTCTGCCGCAGAAAATCTATTAATTCATCAGGAGCAAGAGTAAAGTTAAAGCTCGTACCCCAACTTCTAAAATCAGGAACTAAGCGAATTAACAGTTCCAATAGTTCGTCATTTATCCACAACACCAAGGGAAAGGGGAAATTTTTGCGAAACTCTTCCCGTACTTGATTGGTAGAAGTCAGTACTTGCTCGATCGCCTCAATCGACTCCAGTCCCAAGACCATTACAGCCGAAGGTTTTTCTTCTCCGAGTGCTTCTTGAATAGTGGTGTAAAGAGTTTTAACAGAAGGTTCTAGGCGGATTTCGCGAAACTTAAGCTCGTATTGCTCGCGCAGTTGTTTGACCAGACGCGCTCGTAGATGGCTGTAGTTGCACCTCGCCAGAAGCAGGGTAAATTCTCCTTCAGACATTTCGACTGTCCAAGCCATTTCCGACAACAATTCTTCATTGCCGTTAGCGATCGCTTCTAGTCTTTGCCCGTCAGTCATTACAGTTGTTTAACTTCTGCTAAAACTGGATTGAGATCGAACCACAACTCTCCTCGATCGTTGCGGTATTCAAAGACAAACATACTTCGCAATAGCGTTTGATATTGCTTCTCTCCAGTTACTTTTTTGCTTTGTGCCACTCGACGCAGTAACTCCCATTCGTCTGCTGCGATCGCTAAACTCAATTCATTGCCAGCTTCTGCGATCGCAATTTCTAACCTATCCCGCGTAATCGGTAGAGTTTTTCGCTTCCGCAGACAGGTATACAGCAGACTTAATAAGTTACGCACGTGACCCCCACTGACTCGGCACAGTCGGTCTAGGGTTTCCGCCGAGTCAAATACCTCTTCTATTAAGTTTAGTCTTTCTTGTGGGTCAAGCTCGGGAAAGGCTCTAGCCAGCACCATCTGTCGCAATAACATTAACCCTTCTAGATACTCACTCCCATCTTTCAACTGCACTGGAACCATCGGCAACACCATTGGATTTGTTCCACCTCCCAGACGATTCTTCAGCGCTTCTCGCTCATTGGAAAACATTAACACCAGCGGGATAGTGTAAACTACGTGACAATTAAGGTTGCCCAGTTGGTCGCCCCGCCCGATAAATAAATATTCGGGTAAAGTCTTTCCCGAACTCATAAGACGATTATCCACCCGATCGAGGTTATCGACAATCACCACTAACCCTTGTTTACCTTGCTTTTCCAGTTCAGTTTGGGCTGGAGAGAGAAGCTCTTTATTAATCGCCTTTAACAAGTTTTCCGTTTGCGGTTCGAGATATTGTCTTAACTGGGTGCGGACTTGAGGACTTTCTTTAGCTTTGAGGGTTATTTTGCCAATTCCCCAAGATAATTCTCCACTGTCTATTTCAATCGGCGTTTTTAACAATTCGACAAAATCTTTAAACAGATTGGTAAAGTACCTCGACTTAAAACTAATGTTTATTGCTTCTAAACTTTCGCTCACCTGACGGGCGATCGCTAGCAAAATATCACTGAGATCCACATCTCCCATATCCAGATCTTGACTGGATTCAAAATAAACGACGTGAAACCCTTGTTTTTCCAGTTCGGCCTTTAACCGCAACAGCTCGGTAGATTTGCCACAGCCAATATGTCCGGTAAATAGCTGGCAAGTAGGCTCGGGAGACATCAGGGCTATTGTTTGTCCCAACTCCTCGATAATTTCAGCTCCGCGTACCTTGGAAAAGTCAATGTAATATTTACGGTCTTCAGCATTCTCGACCCTTAAAACTTTGCTGGGATTGCAGGCTCGAAAAAATCTCCGTAAATCCACTTTCATGCCACTGCTGCCTGTAGAAAAACCCCTAATCATATTTGTATGATCGCTTACTTTGCCCTGTCGATCGCTCTAGACAACATAAATATATAGATTTATCAATGTCCACAAAAACAGTACTGCAGTGCTGTTTTTGTGGTTTTAGTAGTATTAGCGATCGCCTATTCTTTAATATATTTAAGTCAATTTGTCAAGTAAGAAAGTCAGTTAAATCTCATCAGGAGATGATGGAGAAGGTGTTTGAAGTTTCTTTCTCCAAATTTCGATTTGCAATCTAGCCCGATTATAGGCTGGACTTCCAGGGGGAATTTTGCTAGCGATGCCAATTGCTTCTGTTAAAGACGATCGAGATCTATTTTTAGCTATATCCAAAAGTCGAGCTGACCAAGTATTAATTGCTCGATAGCTTTCCTGTTTATATCTTGTCGAAGAAGGTATTTGCCTAGCGACATTTATAGCATCGACTAGAGCGCTAGTGCTGCCAGAAGAAGCCATACGGTATGCGCGATCGAGATCTTGTCTGGCTTTAATTTGGCTTTTCCAATTTCTAATGCTACCTTGGGCTCGACTGTAAAGCGGTCTTCCTGGGCGAATTTTTTGTGCTGTTTGGATCGCTCCCAGCAGATCGCCACTACCCGCTAAAGAATTGGCTCGGTTAAATATTGGTTGGTCTTGCTGGCGATAAATATTAGCTCTCCACTTGCTAATTTGACCTTGTGCTTCTCGGTAAAGAGGGCGATTTGGAGAGATTAAACTAGCTTGGGATATTGCTTGTTGTAAGCTGGTAACTGAGCCATTACGAGCCAATCCGTAAGCGCGATTGAGTATGGGACGGTCTTGGATAATCTGAATTGTACGACTCCAGCTCGATATTTCTTTTTGAGCTTCTTGGTAGCGAGGATTATATCGAGAAACCAAGCGCGCTTCAGATATAGCTGCGCTCAGATCGCTCACTCTTCCCCCTCTTGCCAAATTCCTGGCTTTAGAAATATGAGATACTCCTTGAATTTCTAACGTCCAGCGCTTGATTAATTTCTGAGCTTTGTAATATAGAGGTCTTGTTTTATCTATTCTTTTAGCTGCCTCGATCGCTGATTCTAAGCTAGAAATACTTCCCAATCTAGCGCTAGATCCAGCACTTGCCAGGTTATTCCAATCTTTTACTTCTTCTTTTAACCCAGCGCTTGCAGGAATGCGATTAACTACTCGCGCTAGTGTTTGCCAATCTCTATTAGAAACAAGCCTATCTATTTCTTTAACTACTTTTATTTTTGCGTCAGCAATTATTGTTTGTGCTTCTTTGAAAGCGTAACTTTTCGAGCTTATTTTATCTGCTCTTTCCATAGCGTCTAGCAGATCGTCAAGCTTTCCTTTTTTTAATCTCGTATAAGCAGTATCTAACTTGCCACTTTCTTCCTGTGCTTCCTTAATTCGAGCAATGGTTTCTTCGTATTTTGTTTGCGACCAGTATTCATTATTGACATTGGCCAATTTTACCGCCGAGCTAAATGCTCGATCCCACTGGGAAGCTTTTAATTGATTTTCTGCTTCAGTGTATATTTTTTCTGCTTGTGACCAAATAGATTGCCAGTGTTTTATTTTATCCTCAACTAAGTTATATGCTTTGACGTTTGGGGGGATTTTTCTCGCTGTAGCGATCGCCCCATCTATTTCCCCTCTTTGAAATTGCTTTTCTCCTATATCTAATATATCTTCTGCCCAAGTTTCCACTTTGCGGTTGATTTCTTTGCGCAGAGGATTGCTTTGAGGCACTATTTCTACTAAGGAGATCGCTTCTAAAATATCGTCTCCCGTTTTTTTGTTTGCTTGTAACTCAGCACAATAAAGTCGAGTTGATGCTGATGCCATTGGCCAATACACTTTGCTGCAGTTGCTAACTTCTGGCAATTTTAGTATTGATGATGTTGCCGTATAGCCAACACTACCTGAAACCAATACCAGCATTGCTGCCCCTAATTGCCAGGCTAGCCAACTTGGGCCTTTAACTTCGTTTTTTTCTAGATTTTGAGTCATAACCCAACACACCTATCGAAATCAAATGCGATCGCTTGCCACCTAGATTGTTCCTAGGTAGCAAATTGTGCTATATATTAGCGTACTTGTCTTACTTTGTTCTGTTCGTATTGTTGGCAAAACTTGACATTTAGTTTTTTTCTGCCCACTTCCCTAAACTGATTGAGAGCGCAAATCTTCAATTAACCCTTCTAGTTCTTCGCTAGAAGCTTGATAAACTTCTCCACAAAATTCACAAGTAGCTTCTGCTCCCGAATCTTTTTCAATCATGTCTTGAAGTTCTGCTTCTCCAAGTAATTTTAAAGCACCCAGCACCCTTTGAAAAGAACAACGGCAATTAAAACGCACTCTTTTAGGTTGGGGAAATATTATCAGTCCCAAATCCCCGAGTAATTCTTCTAAAATTTCTGATAGACTCTTCCCAGAAAGTAATAAGCGGGTAAATCCTGATAGCTTATTCACTCTAGACTCTAACAGTTCGATCAAAGCTTCGTCTCTAACTGCTTTAGGCAGGATTTGCAGTAAAATGCCTCCAGAGGCGTTTACTCCTTCTGAGTCCACAAAAACCCCTACCAATAAAGCTGAGGGTGTTTGTTCGGAAGTGGCTAAGTAATTAGCTACGTCAGAACCTACTTCCCCAGAAATTAACTCAACTGTACTATAATACGGTTGCCCATAGCCCACATCCCGCATGACGTGCAAATATCCGTACCGACCTACAGCAGACTTTACATCTAGATCTCCTTGAGAATTTGGCGGCAATTCCACTTTCGGATGTTCTACATAACCCCTAACTGTACCATCTACCCCCGCATCTACAAAAATTCCTCCCAAGGGACCTTCTCCTTTGATACGAATCGTAACCCTTGATTGTTGTTGTTTCATGTTAGAAGCTAGTAACAAACCAGAAGACATTGCTTGTCCTAGCGCTGCTGTTGCTACGTAAGATAATTTGTGGCGCACTCGCGCTTCTTCCGTTAAGGTCGTTGTAACTGTTCCTACGGCTCTTATGCCTCCATCTGCTGCGATAGCGCGAATTAATCGATCGGACATGAATCCCCTTACATTTCTTTACATCTTCTTTTCTTATCCTACCTCCCAACCAATATGCTTCCTATGCTTCCAATAGATACTAGCCCGCAGTCTATTATAAGAAACGAGAGGGGCTAATATAAACATGAACAAGATTAGACTCATGCACGCCAAACTTCATAGGGTGCGGGTGACAGAAACTAATGTTAACTATGTAGGAAGTCTGAGTATCGATCGCGATTTGTTGGAGAAAGTCGGCTTACTACCTCTAGAAGAAATAGATGTAGTAAATCTTAACAACGGTCAACGCTGGTCAACCTATGTAATTCCAGGAGAAGCAGGATCTGGCTGCATTTGTCCCAATGGAGGCGCGGCGCTTCTTTGTCAGCCTGGAGATGTTTTAATTATATACGCTTATGAAGAACGCGATCGCTCTGAGGTATTGCGCGACGGTCATCAAGCGCGAGTCTTGATAGCTGACGAAAAAAACCGTCCCAAAGAATTTTTCTATCAAACCCTATCTCAGAGGGATGGGAAAATTGAATTTGACTCCGAATCATTTTGATGTCAGGGGTCAGGGGGAGTGTGGGGAGTGTGGGGAGCAGGGGAGCAGGGGAGATAATTAACAGCCAACAGCTAACAGCTAACAGCTAACAGCCGATCGCTATAATTAATAGGTGCTTCTGGTAACTGAAGTGGAAGAATGGATAATTTATAAGGAATTTCGGTTTGAAGCGGCGCACAAACTACCTCATCATGATGGTAAGTGTAGTCGTTTGCACGGACATAGTTGGGTGGGACGAGTATACGTCAGGGGAGAGCGATTAATTGAAGATGGCCCCAAACAGGGTATGATAATAGACTATGGAGATATTAAGAAATATATTCAACCACTTCTAGATAATTTTCTGGATCATTACTATCTCAACGAGACAATGGGTTTAGAAAATCCTACTAGTGAAAAAGTTGCTAAGTGGATTTTTGAGAAGTTAGAAAAGGCTGGTTTACCTGGACTTTATGCGGTTGAAATTCAAGAAACTTGTACCTCTGGATGTCGCTATACGAAAAGTTAGTAATACTTATGGACATTATAGGGAGAGGGGGAGAGTGGGAGAGGGGGTGAGGGGGAGAAAGGGATATAGGCATAATGCGCGGAAAATAGTATTACATAATTAAATAGAAATTGCTTCGACTTCTAAGCGCACCATTTTGACGTGGGTAAAACCATTTTTATCTACAGGAAAAATACTTATATATCGATCGACTATTTCGTTTAAAAAGTTTTCTCTTAATTCTAATGGCACTCTTTGGGTATAAGGAAACCAAGTTGTTCTCAACCAGCCTTTTAGTCCTTCTTTTCCTTGGTGCTGCATATCTTTTTCAATTAACTCAATGCGCTGAGGCTGAAAACCATTTTCTGGCAACCAAGTCTCATATTCTTTGGTTCCATAAAATGAATAAGGAAAGACAAACCCCTCAAAATAATCCTTCCATTCTGGCTTCTTAATTACTTCATTTATGGCGATCGCTATTTCGCTAACATTGCCTTTTTCTCCCATTTGAAACAATATTTTTCCTCCAGATTTTAGACGATCGCGAACTCCTTTTAAAACAGAAACGTGGTCTTTTATCCAATGCAATACCGCATTAGAAAAAGCTACGTCAAATCGATCGGAAAGATTAATTGCTGTAGCATCCATTTCCTGAAAAGATAAGTTGGGATTTTCGGTTTTAGGAAAAGTTTTTTGTGCGAAATCAATCATAGTTCTTGAGGAATCAATTCCCACAACTTTTCCAGTTTTTAGGATGCTGGCTAATTGTGCCGTTATTTTTCCATCCCCACAGCCGATATCCAGAAGAGATTCATCTCCTTTTAAAGAAAGTTTAGCAATTAATTCTTTTGCCCATTGTAATTGAGCCGATGAATTGTTAGCATAATCGTCGGCATTCCATTTGTTTTGTTCTATTTTCATCTTTACTCGTTACTTATCTAGAAAAATTTTGTATTAGCAAAAAGTTGCGCTACCATCTCAGCACGAGAAGAAACTTCTAGTTTACGAAACATCCGCTTTAGAGCTTGCTTGACAGAATTTTCTGTAATCCAAAGTTCGATACCAATTTGTGCGTTGGTTTTTCCCCTAGCAACTAATTGAGCGATTTGTAATTCACGACAAGTTAAACGATTGGTGCTTGAGATTTGATTTGGTAATTGTTCTCGATCGACTTTATCAAAATGCCTTTTTGTTATCCAAGTAGAGAGATGCAAACAAAGCGCACCTAAATCCAACAAATTTTGCGAATCAAAAGCAAACATACCTAAATCGCGGGTCAAGCCAATTACACCGACTAAACTCCCATTATTAACTAAAGGTCCTCCCATAACGTGCCAATGATCTTTACGGGGACAAATTAATTGCCAGGTTCTAGCAGTTATCGCTAACTCTTCATTAAAGGGGGTATGTCGTTCGACTAGGTAGCGTAAAAAGGGGTTGTCTTCGAGAGAGAAAGCAGCTTGAAAATTGGCAGGTAAATTCTTTGGGTTAGTCAGCAATTGGTCGAAAAAAAATATCCCGTATCTTTTCGCTCTAAAGTATTCGCCTATTTCTGGCAAAACTTGCGATCGCAATTCTCGTTCGTCTTGAGCTTCAGAGATGGTTTGACATAATTTTAGCAAGTTAGACATGAGTGGCAAAGTGTACCCGATCGAGGACTAGGCAGGCTCTTGAGAAGGAAGTAATTTTAACTTTATGTTACTAGAGGAAACTATTTATGTCTCAATATGCTTTTCCTGAAGTCCTCATCGATATCCAATGGCTTGCAGAACATCTCCAAGACCCCGATCTTCGTATTATCGAAGCAGATATGAGTCCAGAAGCATATCAAAATGCTCACATTCCTGGGGCTATATTCTGGCTAATTACAAAAGATTTAATGTTGCCAGATTTGACGCTCAATTTGGATAAGATAGCTTTTGAGCAATTGATGTCTAAATCTGGGATTACTAAGGAAACTACTGTAGTCGCTTATGGTAGCTATCCAGGAATGGGGGGCTTGATTTTTTGGTTTTTAAAGCTATTTGGACATGACAAGGTAAAAGTTCTTAACGGCGGCTATCAAAAGTGGAAAGCAGAAGGTTATCCGTTGGCTGAAGAGTTATCTACTTTTGCTCCTACTGAATACCGAGCCAAATTACCCGATCGCAGTTTACGAGCATTTTCAGAGGAAGTGCAAGCATCTATCGGTAAAAGCGATCGAGTTTTGTTGGATGTCCGCACCTCTCAAGAATACAGCGGAGAATGGTTTTTTAGCGAGCCTCCTAAAGAAAATCAAAGAACCGGACACATCCCAGGAGCATTACATATAGAGCATCTAGTGAAGTACCCACGACTTGCGGCTAACGCCTTAGTCGGGGCTTCCTGTTTCCCGCCAATACCTCCAATAATACAAGATTATTTTTGGTCTTACTCAGCGTCCAGTGGTTTTGCTCGCATAAGCGACACTAACACTTGTAAAGATCTAGTCTTTACCCAGGCAGACTCCCTGCTTCCCAAGGAGTATATTTTGCTAATTACAAGACTCTTTCTTTTACCACTGCAAGGCTACGGTACTCACCTCGCGAGTCTTGATTATCCTGCTAAAAGGATAGTGGTCTATAGGGTTTATAGGTTGGAGAGTTCGCTGACCACGGCTACATCTCTTCATTTCTCGCTCTATCTTAGTTGTCTACTATACAACACTTTCTTGTTGATTTCAAGAATAGCTCGCTCTCATCCCCTAGCTGCTTTCCTTGCTAGGGGACTTCCCGCGAGCACGTTAATGTAGAGATAGAAAATTAGCAACGCCTTCGTGAAAGCCTCGAAGGGAAAAGGTATTTTCTGTTGCCTATTCCCTGTTACCAATGAAGTCAGAAGTCAGAAGTCAGAAGTCACGCTTTGCACTTTGATATAAAGCTTGCTCATTTTATGAGGAAAATATAAAAACATAACTCAATAGTTGAATCCTCTTTTTTCAAAAAGGGTCGCGCACCAAGCAGAGGTAGAACTTCTGACTTCTGACTTCACACTTCTGACTTCGCGAACTGTTCCCCTTAAAAAGTCAAAATAATACGATATGTAACTAATATGATTAATAATTTCATTCCCTCACAACGTTTTTTTCCCTATCTCACCTGGACGGATATAGAGGAAATGCCAGATAAAGAAAATGTAGTAATTATTCAACCAGTAGGGGCGATCGAACAACACGGACCGCATTTACCTATAATTGTGGATGCGGCGATCGGTTTGGGAGTTTTAGGCAAAGCTTTAGAGAAACTAGATGCAAATGTCCCCGCATATGCTTTACCTTCTCTGTATTACGGCAAATCTAACGAACACTTCCACTTTCCTGGTACGATTACCCTCAGCGCCCAAACCTTACTAGCAGTATTGATGGAAATGGGGGAAAGTCTGTATCGATCGGGCTTTCGCAAGCTAGTACTGATGAACTCACACGGCGGACAACCCCAGATAATGGAAATTGCTGCTAGGGACATTCATCAAAAATACGGGGATTTTTTAGTGTTTCCTTTGTTTACCTGGCGAGTGCCAAATATCGCATCAGAATTACTTACAGAAAAAGAATTAGAATACGGTATCCATGCAGGAGATGCAGAAACTAGCATTATGCTATCTCTGTTACCAGAACAAGTAAAGATGGATAGGGCGGTTAAAGAATATCCCTCTGGTCTACCAGAAGACAGTTTGTTGAGTATGGAAGGTAAATTACCTTTTGCTTGGCTGACAAACGAATTGACTCAAACTGGAGTAATGGGAGATGCTACGGTTGCAACTAAAGAGAAAGGCGATCGTATTTTAGAATCTGTTTCTGATGGTTGGGTAACAGTAATTAAAGATATTTATAAATTTCGTCAACCTAATGTATAAAATTTGAACAAACTTGAAGCTGATGTGGAACTCGATCGCTCTCGATCTAGAGTGGTAGTTTTAAAGTTCAAATTACTACTTTAAATAAAATAGACATAAAATGACACAACTAGTTCAATTCGATTTAGAAAATGGAAATGGCGACTCAATTTATGTAGAAGTAGACGAAAAACTTACCACCTCAAAACCCAAACCAGCAGACGATCGCATTAGTCGTCGCACAGATGGTGTTACTCGGAGAGCAACTCAAAGTTTGAGTCAGGCTTTATCAGTTATTCAATCAGTAGGTAATGAGATCGTCGATCGAGTAAAGAGTTTAAACGACCCAGCAGATGAAGTAACAGTTAAATTCGCTATCAAGATGAGTGCGGAAATAGGAGCGATCGTTGCATCAGGTAATGCAGAAGCCAACTATGAAATTACCTTAAAATGGAATAATAAGGAAAAAAATAATTAATTTACTTTCTGTTGTCTGCTAGGTGAAATCAAAAATACCAACACCAGAATCATTTGTTGTTAGAATCTATAAGCAACAGAAAGTTGTTGGTGCTGGTTTTTTAGTTTCAGATCGATATATTTTGACCTGCGCTCATGTTGTAGCAGATGCAGATAATCCTCAAGAAAAACCAACCCAAGAAATTGAACTTGATTTTCCGATTATTAAGCCAGGAAAAAGACTTAAAGCAAAGGTTGAGTTTTGGTTGCCAGTAAAACCGCAGACTTCTCCAGAAGATATAGCTGCACTCAAATTAATTGAACCTCTACCAGAGGAAGCTCAACCTGCTTCTTTGAGCGTTACAGATAGAGTAATATTTGGACGTAAATTTGAAGCTTTTGGGTTTCCTGAAGATAGAGAAGAGAAAGGGATCTGGGTGGATGGTCTTATTAAGAGAAATATCCCTTATGGTTGGATACAACTGGGGGGAACTAATGTAGGTATTGAGAATAAAAGTTAATTGATAAAAGACTTTTGAATGATTTAGGTCAAGTGGAAGAAGAAGATGAATAATTCATCTGTTAAAGATACAGTATCTAAGCTAGTAGATCGCTTAGATAAAGATGGACTTTTAAAAAAGTTAGAATTAAGCGATGAAGATATTGCTGATGTTCTTTGGTTAGCTTGCCACATGGGAGTTGTAGAGGCTAAAGCCAAACAAACCGCTCGACCTAAAAAACCTGAATCTGAAGCTAATAAAACAATTTGGCAAGACGATAATAATAAAGAAAAAACTATAGATAAATCGAAAAAAGATGAGCTTATTAATGTCTATCCTGAAGAAAAAATTGAGCCCGAATCAAAAACAATAACCCCATCTACTAAAAGCTTACCTTTCCAAGCTCCAGCAGCACCAGCAATTCAAAATAGTTTGCAAATTAGTAGAGCATTACGTCCTTTGATGCGCAAATTTCCTTCTTCTACTAACAGAATTATTGATGAAGAAGCAACCGTTACCCGTATTGCAGAAAGGGGTGTTTTTGTTCCTGTAACTAAGCCACAACCAGAAAGATGGCTCGATTTAGAATTAATAGTCGAACAATCTCGTTCTTCTTTTATTTGGCAAGAAACTATTGACGATCTAAGAACAATACTAGAAATTCAGGGAGCATTTCGCAGTATCAGAGTTTGGGATATCGGTGACCATCGAGGTCAATTACAGCTAGTAATAAGGAAAAAAGTAAGACGAAGAAATCCTCGTCAGCATAGTTATCGGGAGTTAATTCATAGCGATCGCAGAGCTTTAGTTTTACTAGTTAGTGATTGTGTTTCTTCTCTTTGGCAACAAGGAAAAATTCATCGTTGGTTACGGGAATGGTCGCAAAAACAACCCACAGCGATCGTGCAATTTTTTCCCGAAAGAATGTGGGACAGTACCCAATTAGGAGTAGGTCGCAAACTCTTCTCTACTGCTTTAACTCCTGGTGTTAGCAATCCTAAATTGATTTTACAAAACCTTCCTGTTTGGATTCCGATTAATTGGCAGCAAGCATTAGTATTACCAGTAGTAAATTTAGAACCAGAAATATTAAAACAGTGGTCGAGAGTGGTTTATGGTTCGGGAAAAGCGAGAATTTCTACTTATTTATTCGATTTGGATTTTGTTGAAGAGCAAGCAACACAAGAGGAAACTAAGCCACAAGAAAAACAAGAAACTCGATCGCAAACAACAGAAGAGATTAACTTACAAAAAGAACGAGAAGCAAAAATAATAGTCAGACGTTTTTTAGCAACAGCATTGATGACAGCGCAACGTTTAGCAGGGATGATGGCTGCTGCACCTGTAGATATTCGGGTAGTTAATCTGATTCGTAAAACTTTATTACTAGAAGCACAACCCGTTCACGTTGCAGAAGTTTATATGGGGGGGTTGCTGGAATCAAAAATTGATGGAGAATCGAGAGTATATGAATTTCGAGATGGGGTAAGACGGTTACTTAACAAAGCAATAGCTCAATACGAGACTCAAGAAGTATTAGATACTATTTCTCGATACATTGCTGAGGAAATTGACCGACCAATTCGTAGTTTTACTGCTTTACTAGCTTTGCTACCGAATTACAGTCAAGAAGACAGAGACAAAGTTTTCCCTTTTGCTCAAATAGCAGTAGAAGTTTTAGAAAATTTAGGTGGAGCATATGCAGAGTTTGCAGCACAAGTAGCTCCTAGTCTTCATCCGATTCCAGAAACTCCTGTTCGTGAAGAAACAGAAGAACCAGAACTTAAAACCTTTACCTTTAACATAGCCACCATCGAAATAGAAGAAACTCGCATCTTTGAATTCTATGTCGCCACTTTAGAACGTAAAAGTCGGTTTTTAGGAATTGGGAATCGTTGGGTAATTAACCGCCAAAAACAGCAAGGAACAGCAATTATTGAGGTATTAGAGCCAGGTATTGAACTAGAACTGATAGAAATTCCTGGTGGTAGTTTCTTCATGGGTTCGCCAGAAGAAGAACTAGAAAGCTATTACGACGAAAGACCACAACATGAGGTAAATGTACCTGGTTTTCTAATGGGACGCTATCCCATAACTCAAGGTCAATGGCGAGTAGTAGCAGGCTGGGAACGAGTAGAGAGAGAATTAGAACCCGATCCATCTTATTTTAAAGACGACTACGAAAAGATAGATAGGTGGACATTACCTGTAGAAACAATTTCTTGGGAGGATGCAGCCGAATTTTGTGCCAGGTTAAGCAAGAAAACCAAAAAAGAGTATCGCTTACCCACAGAAGCCGAATGGGAATATGCTTGTCGTGCAGGAACAACCACATCGTTCCACTTTGGCGAAACTATTAGTACAGAGTTAGCTAACTATGACGGTAACTATACTTATGGCGAAGGTGTTAAAGGAAAATATCGAGAGAAAACAACACCAGTAGGATATTTTAAAGTTGCTAATGCTTTTGGTTTATACGATATGCACGGGAATGTTTACGAATGGTGTGAAGATGATTATCACAGTAATTATGAGGACGCGCCAAATGATGGTAGTGCAAGGGTTTCAGAACTAAGTAATACAAAAGTAATACGAAATGGTTCTTGGTACAGCCATCCGGATCTCTGCCGTTCTGCGTCTCGCTACTCTATTACGCGTGACTACCTCTACTACAATTTCGGTTTCCGTGTTTTGCGCGTCGCGTCCAGGACTACATAACCCTTTACTCTCTTTCCGTGCGATTCGTTCAGTTGAAACCTGGATAACCAGGGAGGATGACTGGCTCTCTAGAGTAACCATTATAGGTTGAGAGCGCACTTTAAATCCTCTAGAGATGACAACTAGATTATCCATGTTGGTGAGGAAGTATCCTAGAAACCAAGTCCAACCGACCGGATGCGGGTTTGAAAACACGCAGTGCCATCCACCGCAAGGTGGATGAGGAGATTCCCTAATGTCTGAACTGACAATTCAGATGTTAAAGCGGGAGCGAAAGCGGTTTAAAAGTGGTAATAGCTAAAAGCACTCGCCGTAAGTAAGAATCTTATGGGTAGGCAACGAATTGTCGTTTGAACCATCGTCAGAGTAAGGTAGAGGAAACAAGCTAGTAAACCTATTTGGTTTACCCTCTGCGTTCAAAATAATGAGCAAGGGTAGGGTCTAGCAGTATGGGAAAACGAGCTAGCGCATCACCCCGACCCCAGACCTAATAGGTCGAACGGTGGAGAGACAAACCCTAAGAGATTCAATCAATGGATATCTGGAACGAAGTAATCCATCTCGTAGCTCTAATCCCTGGTCGATGGAGATTAGTAGATAGTCAAATCGGAAAGTGTGAGAAATCACGCTACAGGTGGTCAGGATGGAGTAAGAAGCAAAATGCCTAGCTCGAATTGACGAGCATTGCCGGAAAAGGGAAGGGCTACAAAAAAATATGACAAAGTAGGACAGTCTTGGACAAAATCACCCTCTTTTTTACTTGTATTTTAGTACTTATGTATTGAAAAGAGGGTAATTTTGTCCCCCCTCACGAAAAAACTCTTAGTTTCAAACCTATAGCTGGTAAAGACTGTCCTACTTTGTC
>JASJDA010000148.1 GCA_030065755.1 Prochloraceae cyanobacterium
AATATTTTCAATGGAAAATTTGTCAGATTTTCAAAATCTTTTGTTTCTTTCAAGCGAACATGTTGTCGAAAATATTATGCCTTTGGGAAGAGCTTTAGGTGGGGGTGTGATGGGAATGTTTAAGGCATATATAGTTGATTATTTTTATGAGGAAATGGTTAAAGGCTCTGGGTTAATTTATAAGGAACAGCGATGGATACCTAACACGATTGAGGAAATTGCTAAAGAATTACGTAGTAGTTACAACGAAACACAACAAGCATTAGAAATTCTTTGTAAGAAAGATAAGGTTTTAATCGTTGAGTCTTTAGCAAATAAGCTAAATGAGCGAAGCGGATATAACGAGCAAACACTTTACTATACGCTCGACTTTAAACAGCTTTTAGAAAAATATAAAGAACAAGGGTTATTGGATGATGATTCCCACAATGAAAAAATAATCAATAAAGGAATTTTTTATAATAGTAAAAATATTAGAAATAATGATTTGCCAAAAGCATATTTTAATTGCTCGGATAGTCCAGGGATTGATATATGGCACTATGGGACTGCTAAAAAAACAATTTAATCTTCGTCTTCAAAAATAAGGAAAATAGACTTATATTACACTATTCAGACATATCAGGGAATCTTCTCTTAAACTCTTGCCCGAGGGTCGCTTGAATTTCAGTATCTTTGTATTCTTAAGAAAATCTTATGGACAGAGCGCCAATTGACTGAGTATAAATTCTTAAATGATAAGGAAAGCTTATATTGACTGCTTATAACACAGCAGACTACGGAGCGCCGATGGTCGCCCACAACAACGAATAAGACAGAATTAATAATAAAAATATACTAGGTTTCTGGCATCCTTGAGCGAGCATGGAGCGCTCGCTCGATTTCTGCTATTTGAAATCCTTACACAGCAAGCGTTTCAAGCGCTTAACCCCTATCTACAAGTAACTTTAGAAAAATACCACTGGCAGAAATCGCAATACTCAATAGAACCATTTTCATGGAAGCGAGCCTTACCTTTTGCTTGTCCTTTTACCACAGCGTAGCTTAGAGCATAATTGTATCCCAAGCTTTTACAGACTAAGTTAGCAGCTTTGGTTTTTGCTACGTTTTCAGAATAATTATGACCATTCCATTCCCAAGGAGTTGCATCGATTAATCTGTTCCCCAATCTAGGATAGTTGATTGTAGTATCTGCAAGAGCTGGAGTAGCAAGACCAACTGTCAGAAAAAAAATTGGTAAAACTTTTGAGAATTTCATTGTCTATATACCTGAAAGTTTTGATAAAAAAAATACTTCAAAATTGATCGCACATTAGCCAACAGTATCTGAATCTCGGCTCAACCCCGATATCTGTACCATGCACCACGGGGTCCACCTGGCTCATAATAATAATATTTTGAACCTCTTTTTTGAAGTTTTAATATAACTGATGGTCGATCATCAAATTTTGTAGAACCCCGAATGCCTGTGAAGGTCTTTCCATCACAATTTCCAACAACTTTATAATCATGCTGTGGGACATTTAACCGATAGCCACCACCTGAAATTCTAGATAAATACAATTTAGTCCCATCTTCATGTTGATACAACCCAATTTTAAGGCTACAAGCTGCCTCAGCAGGAGAAATTAAAGTAGGTAAAGTTGCTGTTCCCAGCACCAAACCAGCTAAAACACTTTTAAATAATTTCATCTCAATAACTCCTTATTTCTTGTCGCCAACAGCGACTTTTGTTTCTTTATTTTCAACAATATCCGCTTCACCAAGATAAAAAAAATGAGAGCTGCATTTCTTTCTTTTTTATTTATCTATTTGCATAATTATAAACAAAGCATTTAAACATTTGCTTCAGTATTTTTACGAAAAAAGATTTCAGTATTTTTTCCGAGAAAAAGTTTTCGTTAGCCAAATTTTATTCTAAATTTATAGTTATTGCTAGATTATCTCTCTTTTATGATTTTAGGAAATAGGGAGTGCTCGAAGGCTTGAATAAAATATCTCGGTAAAAGTCAGGTCTAAAAAACTCCAGTTGTATGAGGAAAATTGACTAGTCTATTTGCGTGCTTTGGCCGAAGCAATAATTATTAAATATCATTAAAATCAATATCGTAAGGTTATTGTAAAATTTACTATGAATTTTTGCTTGTAAACAAGGATAAAATTACTGAGGTTTTTCTAATTCCTCTTTGTTTTTTCTCTGAATGTATTTCGAGCGATAATTTTTGCCTGAGAATTATTTATTGCCATCAAACTGTGCCTTTTTAATTCTAAATTAATAATATCTTCTAACCAACTATAATTTTCATTGTCTATATGTTAGAGCCTATCCTCTAAAAGTTATTGAATAGAAAGATAATTGGCTCTCCTCATACTTTCTATATGGTTGCTACTCATACGTCTACCAGTATTTATACGGAAAAAAAAACAGTAAGATCTATTAAAAATTCAGCAATTTTTCGGTAGAAATTATTTTGTAATAATAATAGTTTTGTAACTAGCAGCTTAAGTCAATAATTTTCAAGTTTACAAAAAATAAAGGTTTATTTGGATGAAAAGTTTATTTAAGTCTAGTTTAGTTGCATGTTTATTTTTAGGTGCAACTGCATTATCTGCAAATGCTAGTTCCTTTTTTTTAAAAACAAGAAGTGGCTACTATCTTAATGCTTATGATAGTATAGGGAATGTAACAGCCATACCTAAAGGTAATACTATTCGTTTAGAAGCTAGTGATGAAATTTTTAGATTAGTTGATCTAAATGGCGGGGTATTAAAAGATGGTGATCGTATTTGTATAAAAACAAGAAGAGGTTACTATCTTAATGCTTATGATAGTACAGGGAATGTAACAGCCATACCTAGAGGTAACTGTTCTGACATAAATCGTAGTGATGAAATTTTTAGAATTGTTAAAGTTAATGGTTCAGGCACTATAAGTAGTGGTGATCGTATTTGTATAAAAACAAGAAGAGGTTACTATCTTAATGCTTATGATAGTAAAGGAAATGTAACAGCTATACCTAGAGGTAATTGTTCTGACATAAATCGTAGTGATGAAATTTTTAGAATTTATTTTAAATGACGCATTGGCGTTGCGATAGCAATCGGACAGAAAACAACGCAGCACGTATAAGTAATGTTATACGTACAGTTTTCGTCTAACTGAACGTATAATCTGCTCAAAATTGGCGATTATCATCCCGAAGGAGGTATTTATTTTTATTAGGGAAGTCCTCAATAGCAGTTAAGTTAATTGCCGCAGCAGATAAGTTGTCGTTAAAGGACTTCCCTAATAAAAATAGAATCATTGTAACCAAAAAACTCGGCGTTCCACTTTTTTGAGTCTTTTCTCGCTCTTGCCAAAATCATCCCAGTAAAAATCCACGGGTTAACTACTGGATAAGGATTTTAGATATCTGGCGCTCGTAGAATTATACGTCGAGCGTTGTTTTCTGTTCCGTTACTATCGGACGCCTAATTCACCTGTAGCTACCAAGTGCATAAAACAAGTTAATCAATACCTAACTACTCAAGGAGATAAAATTCCACCCGCTCACAATTTTCCCGCTACTTCAGATATTATTGAATCTCTTTTTGGTAAATATAAAAATTTGAAAGCTTCTGCCTCTTATTCTGAAGTTAATGAATCTATTTTATTCTTAATTTTATCTACTATTAATATCACCTCTTAAAACACAATTAACGAAATGAATGTGGAGGATAAGCCTTCACCCTACATGCCAGAGTTCTCTGTTTTATAATCAAAGATACCTCTGTTCTTATTTTATAATCTGCCAACTTTGCTATAATCCTTTGAAGAGTGGGAAAGTAACCTAGTGTCTCATTTTCTATTACCTGATCCCAATATTCTAGATTCAAAGTCAGATAACGTCTCATAAACGACACATCATCTTTGTAATTTCCAAACAGAAGTTCAACTTTTTGACCACACAAGTAGAAGGAAAAACCGAGAAATAAAAGCAGCACAACTGCTTCACCGAGTGACTTCAGCCATACCCAAGACGGGTACTGAAGCACCCCGAATGCCAAAAAAAAACCGAGACCGGACATGCAGACAATAAGACCGAGAGAGCTCAATATGTGGTCTATATTTTTCTTTCTGGAGGTTGTGACTACCTCTGGAAAATATTGTGCTAAGTCTTGGGCGAAACCAGCATCTGAGAGGAACTCAACTTTGGCCACGAACACCATAATGTTCGGAGGATACGAAAAGTCAGTCTCGGCCTGGTAAGTAACCTCTTCTTTGGCTTCTTCTAAAAGAGTTGAAAAGTCCTTTAGACGTTGCTGACTCTTCTTTTCAATTTCAAGGTGAAGTTTCTTTAGTTCTTCATTTGTAAACGTGGGGTTCATTGGAAAAACCTCTAGATTTTAAACTGTTATCTGATCTTTCACAACAGAAGTGTTGATTGTTAGTAAACAACTCACAAATAAGAGCAATAAAATTAAAAATGCTTTTAATATAATCTTTTGAGCCCAATCAAAATTATCGCTCATTTTTCAGGATTGTTAATTGTTTTCAAGTCCAGTTTGATTATCTCTGACTTTTAGTATGCTGAGCATCCGCTATTTAACAGAAATTATTGGCTGAAAGTATTAGACTCAAAGGATATTAACAGTCATCAGTCATCAGTAAACAGTCATCAGTTAAATGCTATCTATGGGATCTAAAGTCCCCTACCTCTATAGGTAGTATGTTTCAGTAGTGGTTAAATCCATTACTGAAACTGTGATGACTGATGACTGATAACTGATAACTGGTTTAACGGTTATGCAGCATTCTATTTGACGCTCTCGAATTTATTTCCTTCCCACTGGGGGTGTATCAGGTGTGGTATTTGACCGAGTATATAAATTGGTCACTTCAGACAAGTTAACTTCTCTGAAAGTGCATCCCTATTCCCCAAATAACGTAGATATTCACCTCAAATTTGGGGCAGGTCGTGGTCCTTTAAATCGAGTATTATTTCAGTATTAAATACAATTATATAGAGAATGATAAATGTCCAAGGATGTCTTATTATTTCTGGTACGGTTTCTGTTGGCTCCGTCCGGTTAACTGCTAACTGTTCACTTGACCGTTAGGAAACAAAGATAATTGTATACATCCATCCTTATAGAGAAACTTAGTCCCTTCAATTAGTTTTCTATTTACTGATGTACTTTGAATAAAAACAATATACTTGGACAACATTTTATTATTTAAATCGTCAGGTTTGAGGGTCACAATGATTCTATTTTTAATGAGGGGGGTCTTACCGATAACTTTTCTGCGCTTCACCAATAACTTAACTACTAATGAGACCCCCCTCATTAAAAATAAAGACATCTTTCGGGTACAAGTTTTTTGAGGAATCCCTAAGATTTTTCTGACCCGATCTACTTCAAAAACATCCCTAGTAGATTTATCCATTAACAGTATTTCTTTATAATCTTGGATCTTTTCTCTTTTTGTCAATTCATAGAATCGTTTTCCTGTTTTAAAGTCCAGTCCATTTCGACATACAAACTGGCGAATGGGAATATCAACATCAACTTCTAAAACTGTGAACCTTTCTGGGGATAGTTTATTCCATTCCATCTTGCCATACTTGTTGAGTTTCACAGCAAAAAGCTAAAATTCGATTGATAAGAATATTTTACTTTTCAATCCTGAGAGAATAACTGCTGCAGACGTTCTTTTGACTGCGGAAGTCCTTGTTTTAGGCGCAGGGAGAGTCCACATCGACCACCTTTTGCGATAAAATACCTATTTATTCAACAAAACGAAACCCTTGTCGATTAAAATTTTATAAAGATTTAATATTTCCCCTCTCAATAATGCACTTTTTTGCTGCCAATAATCAACCCCCTTCTCAACAGGTTTTAACCAATGCTACTACTGACGAGCAAGTAATTCTTATGTGGTTGTCTGGCAAGTCAAAAACCACGCTTGTTACTTATACCAGTATCGTCAAGCAGTTTAGAGAATTTGTAGCTAAAAGTTTATCAGATGTAGTACTTGAGGACTTTCAATTGTGGATTAGGTCCCTTGAGTTGCGATATCCGGCTACTACGATTAAAAGTAAGGTAACAGCTATTAGGTCTTTATTCTCCTACGGTCAAAAGATAGGTTATTTACAATTCAATATCGGCGCGACTATTACCCCACCTAAGCCTAAAGATACTCTGGCTCAAAAGATAATAGATACCTCAGACGTATTGAAACTAATTAGAGCAACTAAAAGCGAGCGCGATTGGGCTATGCTCTCTTTGATGTATGCCTGTGGTTTGAGAGTATCCGAACTGTGCGACCTTACCTGGAGCGATCTTCAACCTCGAAGCGATGGCGCTCAGGCTATTGTTTACGGTAAAGGAAGCAAAACTAGAGTTGTTTTAATTCCCGCTTTTATTTGGCAGCGAGTAATGGTTTTGCCCAGAAGCGATAATACTGATGCTGTGTTCGTCTCTAGGAATGGTCGGGCGATCGAGAGGACTATGGTTCATCTGATCGTTAAAGATTGTGCTAAAAGGGCAGGGGTAACAAATAAAGTCTCTTCTCACTGGTTGCGTCATTCCCACGCTACCCACGCTATTGAGGCTGGATGCGACCTTCATCTTTTACAGCAAAGCTTAGGTCATAGCTCCTTGGCTGTTACTTCTAAATATCTCCATGCTAGACCTGATAAGGGTAGCAGTCAGTTCATTAATTTTTAACTTGATTAGCCATTCCTAAAATTAATGGCATTGATATAGCTAAAAACCGTTTACTTCTCAATTAACCTTGCTTAACTTGGCTTCACTCTCCAGCTTTTCTAACTTCTCTATAATCGCTTCTCGAATGAACTCTGGGTAATCAGAAAGCTGTTTCAGTTTCTCTTTGATGCTTGGTGGAATTCTGACAGTGATTCTCTCAGTCAGAGCCTCTGGTCTATGTGTGGTCAAAGCGTACTTGGTTCCAAAATCTGGATTGCCACCTGGTCTGCCTTTAGGCATATTTAGCTCCTCTAGTTGAGTATCAAAATTAGTTTTATTCTAGTATGTCTGCTTACTAAGAATTGATTATTAAGTTATATGTAGTTAGTCTTTTTTAGTAAGTTGACATACTATTATGTTTATAAGCTTATATCTGCTACCTTCTGTCTTTGGCGGGACACTAGCAGCAGTACCACACTCCAAATACATAGAGCAGCAATCTAATAATGACACAACAACATTATCGATTAACACTCTCTGAAGCGATCGCTCACTACAATGATGGACTAATTACAGCTTCAGGACTACTCTACTTTTACCTAAAAATCCGACTAGCACCTCGTTGGAAATGCACTCTACACCAGCGAGAGATTAGCTCCAAGCTAGGAATCAGCCGCACAGCTTTCTATAAGGCGATTGCCAAATTAAGCGAAAAACGTCTGATTGAGTTTGAGACTCCCAATGGCATTACAGTAACTTTGTCCACGATCGAAGACTCCAGTACACAATCAGAGACTCCAGTACACGATCGTGGACTAGAGTCTCCGATCGAAGACTCCAGTACACAATCAGAGACTCCAGTACACGATCGTGGACTAGAGTCTCCGATCGAAGACTCCAGTACACAATCAGAGACTTCCAGTACACGATCGAAGACTCCCAGTACACGATCAGAGACTCCGACCCCCCCCCGACCCCCAGCCAACAAGACTTCTAGCCCCCCTTCAGATTCTTATCAAATATTTATCAAATCTCTCTCAGAAGACGAGAGAGAGAAATTTTTGTTTGTAATCGAATCTTTGCCATATGACGAGAGAAAGAAATTCTTATCTGCGATTAAATCTGTATCAGATGGTCAGAGAAAGAAAATTTCAAGTCACTCCACCAAATCTCTTTCAGATATTTCAGAAGAAGAGAGAGAGAAATTTTTGTCTGTAACTCAATCTGTCTCAGATAGCGAGAGAGAGAAATCTTTGTCTGTAACTAAACCCATAAAAAAACCCGCTCCACAAACCTACTGTCAGTTTATTAAGGGACTTTCTACTGAAGAGAGAGAGAAATTTTTCAATTTTGTTAGGCAGAAAACCAAGAATTTCAATCCTGTGATCGTCTGTTTGGATGACTACCTAGCCAGCAAAGACAGATGGCAAGGGCTGTACAAGGAATTCCGCTTTGTAATATGTAGTGCTACTAAGTCACACATGAAGCAAAAAAGGAGAGCAAATTCCCTCGCAGCAAAAATTGATCGAATGAGAGAACAGGCGCTTAAAGCCCAAGAGCAGGAGGAAATTAATAAGGAGGTGG
This sequence comes from Prochloraceae cyanobacterium, assembly GCA_030065755.1. Taxonomy (GTDB): domain Bacteria; phylum Cyanobacteriota; class Cyanobacteriia; order Cyanobacteriales; family JASJDA01; genus JASJDA01. Next base: position 8,275 of record JASJDA010000148.1, read on the forward strand.
CTAATAATGCAGTTCTCACCCCAGATAGATAGCAATTCTCTGCCACCACAGAACATTGACGCAGAAGAGTCCATTCTAGGTGGCATACTTCTAGATCCAGAAGCGCTGGCGCGAGTAGAACAAATGCTCGTCCCACAAGCTTTTTACGTCCAAGCTCACGAGCAAATATATGAGGCTGCGATCGCCCTTTATTCTCAAGGAAAGCCTACAGACTTGATGACAGTCACCACTTGGCTTGCCGATCGAAATTTACTGGATAAAGTAGGCGGATCTAGCAAGCTGGCTAATTTAGTCAGTCGCACTGTCTCAGCAGTGAATATCGATCGCTATGCGGAGTTAGTGATGGAAAAGTACTGTCGTCGTCAGTTGATTAGTACTGGTCACGAAATAGCTGAGCTAGGTTACGATACTGCTAGTGAGCTAGATTCGGTACTCGAAAGCTCGGAACAAAAAGTCTTTAGTATTTCTAGACAGCGTTTAATGAGCGCCACAGAACACAACAGCGAAATTACTCTAAATGCCTTCAACCAGCTAGAAAGGAACTTACCCATCTATCAAACAGGTGTTTCTAGCCTCGATCATTTGATAGTTGGCTTTGAGCCAGGAACGCTAACTATATTAGCTGGGCGACCGTCGATGGGCAAAAGTTACTTAGCTAACTTCTTAGCCTTTCAAATGATGCTGCAGCACTCTATGCCCGTGTTGTTTTTCTCCTTGGAGATGACCAAACAGCAGTTAGCTTACAGGCAATGGAGCTTAATTAGTGTTCTCGATCAGTATCGTTCCTTAAATTTAACCCCTATTCAGAGCTCGCGCATACGAAAATACAGAGCGTTGCTCGAACCTTTGACAAATAAAGAGGTAGAGAACATAGCCAAGATAGTTGGAATAGCAGCAGATTTACCTCTTTATATCAACGACAATCGAAGCATTATGGTAAGTAGCATAGCCTCAGAATGCCGTCAGGTATTGGCAAAAGAAGGGAAATTGGGTCTAGTTATCATTGATTATCTCCAGATGATGGCTTCTGAAATAGGGGGAAACCGCAGCTACGAGCTTGGAGACGTGGCTAGGGGACTTTACAAGATAGCTGGCGATTTGAAAGTACCAATCCTAGCTCTTTCTCAAATCAGTAGAGCGGTAGAAGGAAGGAATAATAAGCGCCCGACGATCGCCGACCTGAGCCAATCGGGAATTCTCGAAATGGTTGCAGATAACATCATTCTCCTGTACAGAGACGAATATTACAACCCAGACACCTCAGAAGATGAAATTTTAGAACTAAACCTAGCCAAATCGAGGCACGGGGAAACGGGAACGGTAAAAGTTTTGTTTGACAAACGTTACGGACTTATTGAGGAAGTGACATCCTCCCCGACTTGCGCTAACGCTTAGTCGGGGCGTGTCCATTCCTCGCGATTTGGCTTTCCTGCTGCAAAGAAGTGCCAACTAGACTGATATTGCTATCAATCCCCGTCGCGTTGCCGAATCACAGGCGTTTTCCTTGTCCCTCAGTCCGAGGGCTGCAATGCCTCTTTGCTGAATCACTTCGGCTGCGGCATGGTCGCTTCGGTGTTTCGTACCCACAAGTTTCACAAATATGATTTCGTTCAGAAAGTTCTTTTTTGCCTGTATGCGTTCCACAACTAGGGCAAGTTTGAGAAGTCCCTCTAGCATCAACCTTGGCAAAATAAACTCCTTGCTTGAAACAAACATTTTCTAATATGTTTAGAAAAGCCCCAAAACACTCCTATCAGGGAATTCTCTTGAAAACTCTTGCCAGAGCGTCCCTTTAATTTCAGTATCTTTGTATTCTTAAGAAAATCTTATGGAAAAATTACCAATTTAGTGAGTATTTTTCCTTAAATGATAAGTGCAGCTTATATTAGAAGATTTTAGTCATATATTACTTCAACCGCATTGATAATCTTAATTTGAAGAGCAAATGTGGGCGCGATTAGACGGCGGCGAAGCAAATAACTGCTGTCGTACATTTTTAACTGAAGTCGAAATTAGCGGCCTGATTTCTCCGACGACAAGCTATAAGCACAAGGATTTCAGAAGGCACGCGCCATTTTAATGTTGGATTAAAAGACTCGACCAGGATCTAGTCGATCCGATCGCCGATTAGATTTCTAATAAAGCTGCCGTCAATTTTCAAGTAATCTACAGGTAAATTTTTAAGATAAGCAAGGGAACTCATTCCAGTGCCAAATTACGAGAGTGCTTGTGTCAAATAAATAGATTATCTCATCACGAACTGTTAAGAATTTATACGGGCGTGTTAAAAATTGAATCGATTTAAAGCCAAAAAGAGACGACCAGAGGTATTCCAGAAGTAAGAGAGTAAGAGACGATGTGCTCTTGGCGAGAGCTTATAACTCTTTCATTATTTCTAATTCAAGAGGCAATTAATGACAATTTATCTTGAGAATTTATCCGACTCAGTAACAGAAGAAGCCCTCAGAAAGCTTTTTTCTAATTATGGAAACCTTAAAAACCTTTATTTGCCCCACGACCTAGAAACAGGTCGAATAAAAGGTTTAGCCTTTGTGGAAATGGAAACGGAAGCACTTGAAGCACAAGCGAGTACCGACCTAGATGGCAGAGAATGGATGGGACTCACTCTCAAAGTCGCTCCGGCTAGCGAGAGAGCAACTCCTTCGGGTTGACTCTATTCCAGTTGCGCCATTGAGAATAGCTTAAATTCTCAATTAGGGCCAGATAAGCGCGAAGCTGTCACCAGGGGCCATCTAGCTCGAAATGCTTGCTGTGTAAGGATTTCGAGCTAGATGGCCTCATATGACAGCTTCGCTAGTTTTTCCCCTTATCGTGCCGCAATGGATAATGATTATTTAGTTAAAATTCTTAAAACTTCTGCCACTAAATCCGATATTTAAAATGATTTTTGTTCGAGAGTAATTAATTATTAATTAAAAACAATACACAGGGGAGAGAACTGCGTCCTCTCCCCCCCCCCCTTACGCAGACTAAACGGTTTAGTCTGCGTAAGGGGGGATGTCGATACGCACTGCGGAGACATCCCGCTAATAAAAATTTTGTTTTATTTTGACTGCGCTCTGGCAAAGCCAGCGCTACGCGACCGTTATCATTTTTGGCACAGAAAACTACATTTTAAAACTCACCAATTGATATACAAAATCAGAAATTTGTCAATTAAATTAAGATGCGTTTACCCTGGATGAAATCAGTTTAATTTGCCGAGCAGTTACGTTTTCGGAACCAAGTCCTCACGATTTTGGTTAATCCTTTCAACAAAAGTCATATTTTGTTGAATAGGTTAACATTTTGGTTTAAGTCTCGGGAGAATCTTTACCGACCTAAAGAGCCAATTTCAGCTCCCACCTTACCAGCACGAGTTTTTTCAAAAGTTAATATTTCTGTTTAGCTCAAACTGACCTTATAACTCATCCAGACAGATGACGGGAAATTTATTTCCCGTGTCGTTTTTCCGAGAGATGTTTTTATTTTTATTAGGAAAGTCTTTATCTTTAAGTTATTTACTTCGGCTATAAGTTATCGGTAAATCGCTTTTAATTCTTCAAAAAGAGATTATATAAAGTGACTTTTGTCAAGTACATTTTATACTAAATTAGATGAGCTTACCCTGTTATCAGATCTATTAAGTTACTGCTTGCAACTTAATTAATATTCGTTTACAATTACTAACAAATGTAAATAAGACTTAATCAAGATAGAAAGTACTTTCTGGCGGCAAGAAGAGCAACTTTTTACAAATAGCATCCATTGCTTGTCAGTTAATTATTTACAAGACTATTACTCTCAACAAGTAAATTCATAAAGGTACCTTGTACTAATGAAATCTATGTTTTCTATCCAATCCTTAATCTCACTCGCTATTAAACCCAACCTAGGAACTAACTTCTTGTCTCAAACAGCTTGGACAATCCTGAGAGTTGTTGTCGGTTTAGCGATGGTCCACAATGGTTTGGATAAACTAGGAAATATTGAAGGTTTTGCTAAGGCTTATGTAGAATATATCGGTCTGCCTTTCCCCGTCTTCTTAAGTTACGTCGCTGCTTATACAGAACTAATTGGCGGTCCACTACTTGCAATCGGCCTGTTGGCAAGACCCGCAGCAACGGGCTTATTTTTCGCCATGTGCGTTGCTATGTACCACCACATCAAACTGGGAGGATTTAGCATTGCTGGGTATGAATTAGCATTACTCTACGCTGTATCCTACTTGTTCTTCGTCATCAATGGTGCTGGTTTATTTTCTGTCGATTCACTAATTGGTGGCTGGCTTGATTCTCAAGCAACGGGCTTAAAAGAAGAAGAGGAACTTGAAGTTGAAGCTGCTTATCAGACAACAAGATAGTAAGTTGACGCTGGAGTTAAAAACAAAGAAAACAAAATAACTTATTCCATTGTTTTTAACTAAATATTATTTACACCCAAATCTATCTCTATAGATTTGGGTGCAGTTTATTAAATGTCAGTCTTTTTATGGGTTTTTAGGCAAATTTGAAGAAATTTTGTCGATTTTTTCTCGAAAATTGACGACCAAAATTGAGATGATAAGTTTACTTATGTATCATTTGCTCAGGCTTGAAAGAGAAAGTGATAAATTAGTAATTGAAGCCTAAAAAACTTCCCTGACAGAGATTACAGGTTTGTCCATATTCAATTAAGGAGGTCAAACAATCTGTTTTATCTAATATCTGTCTCGTTAAATAACAACGGTAACACTCAACTAAAAAGCTGATCTTTCCTCAACTAAAAAAGAGGGAGTTAATTTACTGGCTAATAGTCAACAGTAAAACTCCAGGTTGGATTAATTAAAAGAGGTTTGCTCTCGGTGAGTCTAGCTTGGGTGTTGTTGTTTTGAGAGAAATCCTCAGTTGTTTCAGTTCAGTGATAGGCATGACCAGAACCCCTCAGAATCATGCGGCACCGAAAGCTGTTTCAGATCAATGTATGAACTACTCCCCCCGTCTTGAGGACGGAGGGAGTTAGGGGCGCGGAATGTTCAGTTACTACGATGTGTCGGCAAAGTCTGAATTCCTCACAAGCAGCGAATAACCTTGACTTGGTCATAAGCTTTCCTTAATTCAGCCTCACGCTGGGGACTAGAGCGTCCGTAGGTGCCTTGGCCTCGTAATTCTTCTGGAGTCGGGACAGTCGTCAAAACTTCTTCTCCTAGATCGTTAAACAAAACTACAGATTCAATCTTGACAAGATGTTGTTGATGTTGCCGATATAAATCGATATATTCTTCTACTACTTGTTGCCATTGTTGGGGCGGACAATAACTCCGCTCTATGAGAAGAACAAAATTAGGCACAGCAAAAACCTGATTGAGCACGATACCTGCGATCATAAAGCTCAACCAACCGAGTCCAAGAATGGTTAACAGGTAACGATTTAGTTGTTTCATATTCCCTATAAATTAGTCTGGAATAAACCTTTTAGGAGTTCTTTGACGGTTTCTGGCGTACCAGTTTTAACGGTAGATTCCCGTAGAGCAGCGATCGCTGCTAATTCCTGTTGATTCACATCCCCATAAGCAATAGGATAAACCCGCACCCCACTGTATTGGAGAACGTCTTTGACTTCTGCGAAGACAAAACCTTGATTGGTTTTACCATCAGTTAAGACTAATAGATAAAAAAGACCATTAGGATTAGCTTTCTTTTGTTCGAGCAATTTCCCTAACGCCACCATCATTGCGTCATACATGGCGGTTCCGCCATCGGCACGTAAATTATCAATAGCCGCTAGAAACCGTTTGTGCTGCATTTCATCAAAAGGGGCTAATTCCACCATTTCGCTTGGGCGCTCGTTATAACTAATTAAACCTAAATAATTACCTGGATTAATTTCTTGACTAGCAATGCGCAAGCCCTCTTTTACCCCCGCTAGAGGTTGTCCTTCCATCGAACCACTGGTATCGATTACCGTCATTAAATAAACTGTACGTCCTGCATCTTTCTGACGCTTCCAAAATGATTGAGCAGTGGTTAAGACTTCTCCTGCTGGAATGGGGGGAAGATTGCTCGCCAAAAGATAGTCTGTCTCGACAAACCCTTGTTGCTGGGCCAGTTTTTTCATGGCATCATTTGCTGCAAATGATGCAAATTTTTGCAAGGCTTCTTGTTGTTTGGCTGTATTCCAGGCAAATCCGACCAGAGGATTATTATGAGGAATGCCAAAGGGGATAAAAACGGTTTTCTCAAATCCAGGTACTTTTTTGAGTTGCTGATAATTTTGATATTCCAAGGGAAATGCTTGTAACTTATCCTTGTCGCGGATAAAAATTTCTTGCAAGTCTAGAGTCGTGGTTGTGGTAATCAATACCTGTTTCTGAAAGCTTTGAAAGACTGACTTGACTTGAGGAGATTCTAAGTCAGCAATTGTTAGGGGTTCTCCATCTTGTTGGTGCCCTGCTGCTCGCCAAAAGATCGAGTAGAGCAGATTCAGAGCCGTAGAACTACTGTAGGGATTGGGATAGCCAACAGAAAGTTTACCAGAGGCGATCGCATTGAGCAACTTGTCAAAATTCACTTCGCCATTTGCGGCTAATTCCCGATAAACACGATCTTGAAGGACAAAACCGCCAACGTTCGGCACTAAACGGGGAAGGATAGAGATGGTTTTAATTCCTTTACTTGACAGCATTGCCACCCACAAATCATTAGAGGGGGAATACCCTGTCGGTTTCACTTTGCCAGCAGCCAATAACTGGACGGCAGTTCCCGAAGGGATTTTTCTCACCCCGACCTGAATAACTTGACCGGAACTAATGGTTTTTCTTTCTCGGTTAAAAGCTTGAGCAACTTCTACCAACCAACGTTCATTTTGCTTTTTGATATTGGCTTTTTCTGAAGAACTGAATATTTCGAGATAAACTACCTTGGGGTTTGTAGAGGGTTGAGCAGCATAAAGAGGAAACTGTTCGATGGGAGGAAGAGGTTCTTGAATCCCATCGATAGTATAGCGCGAAGCTACTCGATCGGGAATTAGGGATGTGGCAACAGAAATCTTAGGAAGTAACTTGTCCTGGAGATATCTCTCTGCACTGGCAAAGGAATTTACCCTTTGCTCGACTACACATCCCCAGAGTAAAGCAAGGCACACTCCGATGAGAAACCAGAAACGTCCTCTTTCGATCATAACTAACCTCCGTGGATTGACGATGATTTTGTCCCGATCTGATCTAAGACAGTTTTATTTTCAGCAATGATTACTCGGAGACTGCGGGGTAAACTGGCTTGTTCAGTAGATGCTTCTAAAGAAGACAAAAGCACCCGATCTTGTAACTCTTGTAGCAAACGATGAGTTTCTTGCACTCGCTCACAAGTAGTTTCTAAATGCTGTCGGGTCAGATTTCTGTAGGTTTCAGTTTGCATTTTGTCCAAGGTTAGTAAGGCAAATGCTACTTGCTCGCAAAGAGATAAAACCGTGTAGAGAGTCTCCAATAATTCCGGCATTAAACTTGATTCTCGGTTGGCTATGCGTTGGGCAAAAATTTGGATTTGTTTGACCAAAATGAGGGTTTGTTCCCAATCGGCATCTTTACGTCCTTCAAGTTTCCGTTCAATACTTGCCAATTCATTGAGAAATATTGCTGCATCGAGTAAATTAGCGCCACTGCACCCATAGAATTGTCTGAGTTTCCAAAACCAAACTGCCACCATGACAAGGGCGATTGCTCCCCCGACAATTAAGGTAAGGGGGCGATTTCCCAACCAGATAATCAAGCTCACATAGCCTAATCCTGTCCCGACAATTAGAAAATAGGTCTGTGGCAAACCAAAAACTTTACGCCCAAATAATTTCCAGTTCATTATGATCTAATTAAACGGTTTCGATTATCGTATGGCAAAGCATCCAGTAATTGAACGAAGCAGTTACCCATAATTGATTTTGGCGCTCTTTATCAACTTCATTATTATCATTTTAAACTCTTTCTCTGACCAAATTAGAAGTCAGAAAATCAGGGTTTTTCTTGTGCTTTTTCTGGTTTTTTGGGTTTCTCAGGCAGGTCGAACAGCTTACGGTCAATTGGCTTAGACAAAAACTTATCTAGCTGCTTATAAATCTCTTTTTCTGACCAGTAGCCAGTTTTAATTAGGTATTGTACTAACGCCCCTAAAAGAATCTTTCGCCGCGTGTCTTCTTTTCGCTTTTTAGCCGATTCTTGTGCTTTAAGCTTTTGAATCCGAGCCTCTATCTGTTTCTTTTTTTCTTCTAAATCTTTAATTCTGTCAATGCGGCTATTGCTCACTAGTGTTTATTCTAACTTACCAATACTTAAGCTATCACATAGTGAGTAGTAAGCGACAGCTAACTACTCACGGCAGCTAGAGAATAATTTCTAAGTATGATAGCATATAAACACGAAATCTTTTTACCCGATTCAGGGTAAAAAGCGCACTTATATGTCGTTCCGACAAGTGCGCTAGGGGTCATCGACCCCTAGAACCCCCATATTAGTTTCGCATCTGTTCTGGTTTTGGCTGATTAATATTTTGGCTATTTATCACTTATCAGCTCAAATAATTTCTCGCAGTGGTGGGAAGAGTGCCACGGCATCAGCCGCCTATCGAGCTAGAGAAAAAATCTATGACCAGCGTACTAAACAAACCTTTGACTATCGCTACAAAGGGCAAGCAGAC
>JASJDA010000149.1 GCA_030065755.1 Prochloraceae cyanobacterium
AAAGGGAAGGTTGTGGTAATTGAATCTACTACTGATAGTACCTTGAAGCAAGTTCTGCCAGTTCATCAACTTTGGGCTGCTCGGAAGCCCACACTTTCCCGTTAGGGCAGTGTGGGTACATCACAAATAGAGAGATCGTCGGTTGAAAAGAAAGGAGTTGTCAAGGATCTGAGTTGATTGTGCCTTTCTTGAATAATTTGGGCAGCGACGCTGATAGCAATCTCCTCTGGGGTATGACTACCGATGGAAAGACCCACTGGAGCATATAAGCGAGACAGCAGATTCTTGCTCACGCCTGCAGCATGCAGGCACTGGCAGATTTGAGCAATCTTATCGCTACTTCCCATGACACCAATAAAGGGGCAGGGAAGAGACAAAACTCCTAACAAAGCGCGGACATCGGAAAGAAAATCTGTAGTCATCACCACCACAAAAGTCAATTCGGGAAAAGGGATTAAGCCGCCAGTTTCTTGATAGTTTTGCACGATTTTTATAAACTGGGCATAGGTATTTTGAATTAAAGTTGTCACCAAGGGCCTAGTATCAAAAACTAGCACTTCGTAATCCAGTTGCTGCATAACTCTCGACAGTGCCAGGGCGCAGTGACCACCTCCAATAATGGCAATGCGGTTGCGATTCAATAGCTGTTCTTGGTATAGCCATCTCCCTGATGCTTGAATCAGGTTAATTTGAGGCTGTGTCAAAATCACTGCTTGTTCTTGAACGGAGATCCCCTCTGGCTCGATATATAAACAACTAGAGATATCTTTTTGTAAAAAAGAAACAACCTTTTCGAGAGTTTCTCGATCTCTTTGAGGGTGACACAGATAATAGAGATTAGTTTGGCTACCACCACAAATTAATCCAGACTTTTCCCCAACACCAGAACTGCGATGGAAAAGTGTCTGAATTTCTGGAAGAAAGTCTTTGTGTTTGAGAATTTCCTTGGCACGTTCAATCAACTCGAACTCCATAACTCCGCCGCCAATGGTGCCAAAAATTTCCCCGCTTTGAGAAACAAACATCTTCGCACCTGTGGTTCCAGGAGAGCCTTTGGTATGTTTAATGACGAGGGCCAAAAAAACTTGACGATCTTTTTGAAGTTGATGGACAAGGGTTTGCCAAAATTTTTTCATCTGCATTTTCGCGAAGGAGACCCCCGACTCTGTCGGTGGGAGAATGTCAATGAGATATTAATATATTATTTAAATCAGAAAGTAATTAAGTCGATATTTGCGATCTAAAATTAACAGCCGTCTTCTGAGCCATTTCCTGAAACTCTTTCTGATACAGCTGACAAAGAACTCGCTCTGGGGTAAGGGGAGAGTTAAAGGCAAATTCACTTGTGGGTTGAAAAGCTCTCATTGCCTGACGAATGGCAAAAAATGCGCCAATGCCATACATCAACGGCGGCTCTCCTACAGCTTTCGAGCCATAAGGACCGAGAGGATTCTCTTGAGTTAAGAATTTAATCGCAATTTCATCTGGCATAAAGTAAACATCTGGTATTTTATAGGTTGCTAAGTTCAAAGAAAGCAATTGACCCGAGTCACTGAAACGCAAATCTTCGATAGTCATCCAACCCAACCCTTGAGCCAGTCCCCCTTCCACCTGTCCAAGATCGACCATTTCATTGACCGAGCGCCCCAGCTCGTGGACAATCTTAACAGAGTCGATCTCATAAGTTCCTCGCAAACAATCCAGAGTAACTTCGACCAGTGCGGTTCCACAGATGTGGTAAGCAAAGGGATGTCCTTTTTCTAAAGCGCGATCGAACTGAATACCTGGTGTGGCATAAAAGGCGTGAGCAGAAAGATTAGTGCGAAATAGAAATGCTTTTTCTAACAAACCCGCCCAGGACAAGTTGGTTGACTCTCCTGCATAAAGGACTTTTTCATCCGCGAACGCAATCCGTTCTGGCTCGCTAACCCTCAGTTCTTTTGCCGCCACGACTTTTAATCGGTCTAAAATTTGGGCGATGGCTAACAAAGTGGCATTTCCGTTCAAGTCAGTAGTAACACTAGCAGCAGTAGGAGGCATATTGGCGATACGGGTAGTGTTAGTAGTCTCAATTTTGATGCGCTCGATTCCAATGCCAAAAGCCCGAGATGCGATCGCAGCAATCTTAGTACTCAAGCCTTGTCCCATTTCTACGCCACCTGTAGTGACGCTGACGCTGCCGTCGGTGTAAACGTGAACTAAGGCACTGCCTTGGTTAAGGAATGTTGCCGTAAAGGAGATCCCAAAACAGATAGGCATTAAGGCATAGCCTTTCTTAATCTCAAAATGACTGGCATTATAATCAGCGACGCGATTTTTAATTTCTGCCAAGTGATAGTTTTGTTCTGCCTCAAGCCAAGTTAGACGGACACTGTTTGTTTGCATCTGTTGTCCGTAGGGAAAGAAATCTCCCGCACGCAGCAAATTTTTACGTTGAATCTCTTCGCGCTCCACACCTAATTTCTCTGCGATCTGAGTAATAGCACTTTCGATGACAAACATCGCTTGCGGGCCACCAAAGCCGCGTAAAGCCGTACTGGGAGGGAGATTGGTGCGACAGGAAACCCCAAAAATCTGAACGTTGGGAATAAAGTAAGCATTGGTACTGTGAAATAAAGTTCTTTCTAAAACCGCTGTCGAGAGATCGGCATAAGCTCCGGCATTCTGATAGTGTTTGACTTCATAAGCAATAATTTTCCCTTCTTTAGTTACTCCGATTTTAAAATCAGAAGAGTAAGGATGGCGTTTGCCTGTCATTTTGAGGTCGTCTAAGCGAGATAAAACTAGTTCTACAGGTTTGTCTAGATGCCAGGCAGCTAAAGCGGCTAAACAAGCCCAATGGGTTGCTTGTTCTTCCTTACCGCCAAAGGCTCCTCCCAAGCGTTTTACATCTACTTCGATCGCGTGATGGGGCAAGTTTAACATTTCGGCGATTGTTTTCTGCACAGCATAAGGGTTTTGCGTCGCCGAATAAACGCGCATGGTTTGGCCTTCCAAAGGAATAGCGCGGGCGCGTTGGGTTTCTAAGTACAAGTGTTCTTGTCCACCAATTTCACAGTTGCCCTCGACAATTAAGTCGCAATTTGACCAGGCGCGTGCGACATCTCCCAAGACGAAAGTTCTTGGCACTCCAATAATCTGTCCTCGCAGAAATGCTTCTTTGGGATCGACTATCGCGGGTAGTTCTTTTACCTGCATGGCGATCTTATGGGCTGCTTTTTGCGCGAGCACCTTGGTTTTAGCTACCACGACTGCTACTGGCTGGCCCGCATAATCTACCTCATCCTTGGCTAGCAGTGGCCAATCGGGAATAATGCTACCCCATTGGTTAGTGCCAGGAATATCGGAAGCCGCGAACACGGCTACAATTCCATCTAGGGCCAGCGCTTCTTTGAGGTTCAGGGCTAAGATTTTTCCACGAGCAACTGTTGAGGCGAAAACGGCAGCATACAGCATTTCTGCTGGTTGAGGCAGATCGTCTACATATTCAGCTTCTCCTCTAACATGATAGGCGGCATCAATTCGTTTCATAAAACTCTCTCACTTTGAGACATGGCAATATTCTTAGTGTTTGACAAACAATCTATCTATTTAATTCCTAAGTGTTAAACAGCATCAATTCGTTGTATAAAAATCCCTTAGTTGCAAAAAATCTGGAAATAATTTGCTGAAGTGAGCGATTAACAGTTGACGGGCTAAGAGTCGCTTGTAACCCGCAGAACCATGCACGTCGCTAATGGGGGAAATTTCGCGCTGCAGTATGGGGAAAGCTGTTTCAATGGTGTCTTGAGAAACTGGTTTGCCAATGAAGTAATTGCTGGTTTGCTTGAGGAACAATGGGATAGGAGCAACCCCTCCCATAGAGATTGCTATTTCACAAATCACGTCATTTTCACAGCGAATCTTAATGGCGCTATTAACTACGGCACAATCAAAATATTTGCGTTTTGATACTTTTTCAAAATTGATTTTGTTCGCCTGGGGCGCGGGAAAAATAATCTCGCTCAAAATTTCCCCTGGCTTTTGTGCCGTCTGTTTGTATCCTTGGAAAAACTCTTTGAGAGTAAGAATACGGCTTCTGTTGCCATTATTTAGCATTACAAGAGAATCTAAGGCTAAAAGTAGGATGCTCCCATCTGCGATCGGTGAAGCAGCAACTATGTTTCCTCCCAAAGTGGCGCGGTTGCGGATCTGCCAAGAGGCGATTCGAGAAACGTAAGCTTGAATGTCGGGAATTAATTTAACAATAGTAGGGTCAGTAGCAAATTCTGCAAAGGTAGTTAGTGCTTTAATGTAAATCTTACCTTCATAGCTGGAAATTCTCTTCATCTGCGGAGATTGATTTAACAACTTCACTCTCGACTCTGGTAGGATGTCGCCGTAATTGACATAAATCTCCGTACCTCCAGCAATAAGAAAATCAGCTGTTGTTTTCCCATTCTCTAAAGCAGATTGAGACAACTGACGCAGACGAGCGGGAATTTCTTGAAAATATTCAGGCACTATTGCCTTGGCAACTAAATCCTGAATGTTCTCTCGAGAACTATTGCCCGTGGTTGTCACCAAGAAATTACAGGCACGCTTGATAGAAGCATAACCAGTACAGCGGCAGAGATTGCCCCCCAGAGCATTTTTTAGCTCCTCAAAGCTAATTTTTGTTCCTGCTTTGAGTAAGTATCCAGTCAGGGACATCACCATTCCTGGGGTGCAGAAGCCACATTGGGTCGCTCCGCGATCTACCAGTTCTTGTTGTACTGGAGAAAGCCGAGACTGATTCAAACCTTCTATTGTAACTAAATGTTTTCCTTGCAATTCTCCTAAAGGCAACAGACAGGATGCAACGGATTGATAAGAAACTTTTTCTCCTCTAAGGGAGCCTACCAGTAACGTACAAGCACCGCATCCCCCTTCTCGGCAACCGACTTTAGTCCCTCTAAGTCGCGCCAAGTGATGCAGATAGTCTAATACTGTAAGACCAGAATTTGCGGGTGTACAAACTTGGCGGTCGTTGAGTAAGAAGCAAATTTGACCTGTCATGGTTAGCTCAATCCAGCTTTGATGCTGCTTTTAACCTACTCTTAATTATTATTTATTTTTAACTAAATTAGATTGAACCGAGACAAAATCTCCGAGAAAATTTACACAGCCAAGAAACAACCCGGCTGTATAGTGCTCTGCGAGCTAGCGCATCCTGGTAGAAGAAAAGATGGAATTAGCTGCTTTTAGGAATGGGAGAAACAATTAAAAATCGCCAATTCAATGACTGGTTTTTAGTCTCTTTTTCATAGCAGGAGTAACTTTTTGGCATTGCTGATTAAAGAGTGGATTTAACAGCAACTTTATAAGCTTTGAGGGCCACAATCCACACCTTATTCAGCAACCCCAGAACCCTACGGGACTAACGGAGTTGACTATTTTCGACTTCGAGATTTTTAAACAGCCACCCTTGGGGATTGCCACCAGAGGACTGTGCTTTTAATCGGGGGGATCTTTTTTATTTTAAGGAGAGCAGAGATTTATAATTGATCGCGAAACCGATATTAAATTTGTTAAATTATTGCCAATTATTGATATTACAATTATTTATTAAGAAACATTCTCTAACATCTAGCTGCTTGTTTGATTATTTCTCGAAAGCTAATTTCAAATTCGCTTTTATTGTCTTGATGCAGACAATAAATCTATTCGTAAAATAGCATTGACACAGGCAATAAGAAAAAGGGAAGATAATGCCAAGAGGCGGCAGAAGAAGTACAACTTGGAAACCAACTTGGAAACATTGTAAGACAAGGACTATTCCCAATATTTATCACAAAATCATTTAAAACCCGGAAATATTAATTGAAAATCCAATTTTGCTAAAAATTAAGATAAATTTTAAAATTTTAAAACAAAAAATTCAATTGAATTAGTTGAAAATATTGATAAATTAAGATTTAAGTGCTTCGATTAAGATTTTTTTCACGACAAAATAGACTGAATAGATTGTCAGTCATCTAAAAATATTTAGTTATTTAGGAGTTTCGCATTGACAAGATTCTAGGTTTGTGTGTGCAGATCGAACAGCCGGAGGCTTTGCTGTGCACCCGCTTTGACTCCCGGCATCGTACACCAGCAAACAATTAAAAACTGACTTGCAAACTCTCGAACAACTCGCCAGGGGAGCTTTTGACGATTTTCCCCCCTGCTTGGCGCACGAGACTGTGCCACTCACTCAGCGGCGTTAATAACACTTCTGCACCTAAATAAGTTTCCAAAATCGCCCAATCTTCAGCCAGAGGACTGTCAGGATCGATAACATCAAAAATCAAGCTGCCCCCAGGTTTAAGTACGCGCTTGACTTCAGATAGAACCTGTTGCCAGTAATCGAGAGGATAGTAACAACTCCAACCTGTAGCGATCGCACCATCAAATTGGCTGTTTTCGTAAGCCAATCGATGAGCAGCACCTAATTTCACCCCCCGAAACAGTTTGGAATTTAGTTGTGGTGCCCGACTCATTAAGATTTCCCGTGCCGTCGCACTAACTTCCTGTCCAGAGAAAAAAGCATCCCACTCGTACCAGGGATAGATTAAAAAACTCAAACCGCAACCAATATCTAACCAAGTTTGCTTTTTCTTGGGAGTTTTCAATTCCCAAAATTTAGAAGCAATGCGGTTTTGGAGACTTCCGGTCTGCCATTCGTCAAAAATAGAAATAGCTTTGACTTCTGCGGGTAGATCGACATTTTCTTGACGGTATTCGCGATCGAATCTCTGAGTCGTATTTTCAATTGCAGTTTGCCAATCTTGGCTAGCATCTGGTAGTTGAGAGTGAGGAGAGGCTAAATTGTGCTGTTCTGGTTGTGATTTGCGCTTTGCCAATGTGTCTGTTTTCTAATTGTTGTCTTAGCTTGGTTGGTGGGAAGCCAGTTCTCGATCCGAGAGGACAAGTAAGGCTTTGTCTGGATGGACAATCCCACTACAATTAGAGCAGATCGCCTGAATCAATACAAGTCCAAAGAAAAAATTATTATATAACATCACAAGTCTTGCAAGACTCAATAACCTATTAAAACAAAGCTTAATAACCTGCCAGAGCAAATATACCTGCTGAATCCGTACTTTGTCTGAATAACTCTCTGCCGTTACGGAATTATTTTCTAGAACTGAATTTCGCGATTTTTAGATAAGTGTGAGATCGGCCGTTATACAAACAGAAAGGGATTCAGAGAAATCCGATCTAAAATTTTTTTGATAAATCAATGTCACTCCTCAACACTGCTGATAGTTCTATTAACGAAGTAATTACATATCTCTTGTAGATGTTTTTCTAAATACTTCAAGCGATCTCTTGAACAAAAAATCCCGACACAAGTCAGGGAAAGTATCTGCTCTGATAATTAACGTAAAAAAAAACAAGCAATTTATCTGATTCGTATATATGTGTCTAAAGAATAAGATATTTATAGAACTTCTTGAGAAAGTTTTAAACAAAAACAATATTAAGTTAAGACCTAGAGTGACAGAAAAGGGATAGCAACTAACTAAATATTAAAGAATCAAAAAAAGCTCCAACAATCAAGAGAAAAACAGTAACTTTTGAGGGGTTAACAACTTTAAAATTTCTACTTTTTCCCTCAGATAACTAAAAAAAATGACTACAAATTTTAACCCCGTTCAATTATTAGCTCATTTTTCGAGTTCAGAAAGTACTACTCATTTGGGTAGAGGCTATATTGAGATTAATAGCGACTCCAGTGCTTGGCGTATTTATATCAAAGATGGTGAACTAAAATACGTCGAGTCTTCGGTGCAAACGCTGGCTCAGCTACACTATTACCTAAGTCGTCAGGGGTGGGATTCTGCTCTGGTCGCTTTGAAGGAGCAGTTTCTTTGCCATCTTAGTAATCAAGAGAATTTATTAAACGACCCGTTCAAACAGGGATTATTTGAAAAGACTATCACATGGCTTCAATCCGAGAGATATCTCGATAATAATCAGGTTTTGCAACTTATCGAAGATATAACTCAAGATGCGCTCGAATCATTCCTCTGGTTGACTGAAGGTACTACTAGATGGGTCAGTTTAAAAACGAACCCATATTGGGTTGAAAAATTGGTTGAGACAAACTTCGATCTGCCCGACTTGGTTCAATTTCTCCAGAAACGACTTAGACAATGGCAAAGTTGTACTTCGGCTTTAGGTTCTCCTTATCAAAGACCATACTTGCTAGATTACAGACAACTTGAAAAGCCTGTTCCCGCAGGAACACTTTCTATTGCAGCACTTAAAAAACTTACTCAGCTAATGAGGGGATTAAGTCTGCGACAAATTTCACTGATGCTAAAGCAAGATGAGTTGCATCTTTCCCAACTATTATCGCCATACATTCAGGAAGGAATCATTTATCTGCGTCAAGCTCAACCTCCTTTTAATCAACTTCCTAAAGTACCTAGACCAAAGGCTGAGGAAAAAGTCCAAGAGGTTGTTAAAATTTACAAGATTGTCTGCATTGATGACAGTCCTACGGTTCTAAATCAGATTCAGAAATTCCTAGGAGAACAAAGATTTCAAGTCACGACGGTCAACGATCCTATTCAAGCATCCTCCGTCATTTTCCGAATCAAACCCGATTTAATCTTATTAGATATTACAATGCCCAAAATTAATGGCTACAAACTTTGTAGTCTCTTACGCAGTAGTGGTGCGTTCAATGAAACCCCAATTATTATGGTGACGGGAAATAAGGGTTTGCTAGATAAAGCAAGAGCAAAATTAGCCGGTTCGACAGATTACTTGACAAAACCCTTTGCTAAGGAAGCTTTAATGACTCTTGTGGAAAAATACCTCGAACCAATCGAGTTAACCCACTAAGCTTTTAATCTAGGTTTTTCCCCATTTTAAAACAATCAAACTATTTACTTGAGAAATTATTAAATCTGACAAGGAGAAAACAATGAGCAAGATCTTAATTGTGGATGACGTGCTGTCTGAATTAAATTTAATTTGCCAATATTTAACCGAAGCTGGATACACTGTCATTACTGCTACAGATGGAGAAGAAGCTCTGCAAAAAGTTAAACAAAGTAAGCCCGATGCCATTGTGACTGACTGGATGATGCCCCAGATGGGTGGGTTAGATTTATGTCGCAAACTAAGGAGAAATCCTGAGACAGCAGATATTCCTATTGTTGCTTGCACTGCAAAAAAACGAGATGTCGATCGCTTATGGGCAAAGAAGCAAGGGGTTAAAGCTTACGTCACGAAGCCATTTACTCAGCAGGTTCTTGTTAGTGCTCTCATAGCAGCAATGAGGTAGATTCTAATGTTAACATCTACACCAGGTTCGAGACTTCAGGAACTGTTACCGGAAATGTTTCAACCAACAGAACTGCCCGGTCAGCCCTATCTCCGTTTTCAGCTCACAGCAGATATAAAGGCACTACTTTCGATGGAACACGTTCGAGAATCACTGTTAGTTCCAGCAAGACAGATTACGCCTTTGCCAAATATGCCAGAGACAGTTATAGGTTTGATGAGTTCTCGCGAGCGTGTCTTTTGTGCGATCGAGTTAGATCTGCTTTTCGGGTTGCGCCCTTCGCCTGTCTATTCGCGGCAGTATCACATTGTAGTTCTTCGGGTGTCTCAAAGCAGTTCCCAACAGTCTTCATCCGAGCAGGAGTTACTTTTAGGCATTGCAGTTAATAGCATCCTCGGTATTACCCGATTGATATCTGAAAATCTTCAATTACCTCGAGAAGATTTTTCTTCTAGCTTAAAACCTTATCTACAAGGATATGTAGTTGAAAAGAAAGAAAAGTTGCTAGTTTTGGATGCTCGGGCAATTACAACTGCCTCAATTCTCTACAACGATCCGACCTAGATATTCTGACATAAAGACGAAGGTTTTTCAACTTCATATCATACTATCGCCTTCCCAGCTTTTCTAAATTTCCGTAAATTTTTAGAGTTTCCAAACAAGTTTTAATAATTCGAGACTATGCCCCCTCAAAAACAATTGATTAACAAACAAATAGAAGCCTTTTCAACCGTCGAACCTGCTCCAATCCAAGCGGAAAATTTACCCTCTAGCAATGAAGCTAACACTACAGTCGATCCTAGCAAAAATGTAAATACCCCAGAGATGATTTCTGTAGCTGCTTCTGACTACTTTAAACAAGCCGGTACTTTACGCCGTCGATTGCTTATGACTATTTTACCAATAGTTTTAGTACCCTTGGTAGTTGCTAGCGCGATCGGGTTTAATGTCACCCAGCGTCGAGCGAAGGAAAAAACACTTTCTAACATTGAGACAAGTGTAGTTCTTGCCAGTGAAGGAACTCAACAGTTTATTGAAGATGCTTTTAAAGCTACAAATTTGCTTTCAGCCAACCCAATGGTGATTCAAGCATTGCGCTCCGGTTCGGAACAAGTTGAGTCTCAAGGACTATCTCAAAAGCCTATCGAGCAAATCGAAACACAGTTCGCCGATACAAAATTGCTGCAACCCGAGCAGAATCTCAATAACTATCTTAAAGCCGTGGCTAAAAACGCTAACCTGGCTGAGATCATTCTTACAGAACGCTATGGTTTCAATGTGGCCTACAGTTCCCTTACTTCTGACTTTATACAGAATGACGAAGAATGGTGGCAGCTTGGGAAAAAAAAGGGGCAATTGGCACTCGAGCCGGAATTTGATGAATCGACTAAGACAGCGGTTCTTGTGCTAGTAAACACGATTAAAGATTCCAACTCTAGTCAGTTACTTGGGGTAACGAAGGTAGGTGCGGCAGCCGAAAAACTGAATGAGGAATTGACGGCAGCTATCGGTGCCGCGATTTCAAGGTCTCAGCAAATCCAGATTGTTGACGTGTACTCTAGAAAACCCTTGAATACTATTGCTGCTCGAGGAAAATCAAAAGAGTTGGGAGAACTGATCGGCGGTCAGCCAGTAGCCGAAGCAGCCGATCTGCTCAATAAAATTTCCAAGAATTTAGAACAAAATCCTCAAGAAGCCGTTCTGGCTTTGGAAAGGAAAGACGGCATTTATAATGTTAGCCTTCGAGCTGTAAAAGGTAATAAAAAACAATTTATCCTTTCTTTCGAGCTAAATGACAAACTTTTCAAGCTCAAGGCAATTCCTGGCACGGACTTGGTTGCGATTGCCTCCGTCGAGCGTACAGAAGTAACCGAAGCAGGACACGACCTAATTATGGTTTTTACTTTTACCGCTATTCTGTTAGGAGTTGGAGCCACAGGGTTAATCTTGCTGCTAGCTCGACAATTATCTAAACCGCTAAGTAATCTAACTGAAAAAGCACAGCAGGTGGCTGACGGAAATTTGGAGGTTAAAGCCGAGCTAGAAGGCACGATAGAAACATTAACACTAGCAGCTAACTTTAATAACTTGGTAGATCGGGTTAAAAGCTTACTTCAAAATCAGGAAGCCATTGCCCAAGAGCAGCGTCAACTGCGAGAAACCCTCGAAAAAGACATTGACTTGCTTATCGATGAGGTAGAAGGCGCGATGAATGGAGATCTCACTGTCCGAGCCAGTTTGGCTTCAATGGAAATGAGTACTGTAGCAGACATTTTTAACGCAATTATTGACAATCTCAAAGACATTGCTATACAAGTCAAGCAGTCTGCTAGTCAAGTCAGTTCTTCCCTAAGTGAAAACGAACAGTCTATTTGTCTATTAGCGAAGCAAGCGAGCGGAGAAGCTGAAAAAACAATCAATACTCTAGGGTCTGTAGAGCAGATGTCACAGTCAATTGAGGAAGTAGCTAAAAATGCCAGCCGCGCAGCAGCGATCGCAGATGATGCTTACAGCACAGTTCAAGAAAGTAGTAGTGCTATGGAACAAACAGTGAACAGTATTCTGAATCTGCGGACTACTGTGGGTGAAACGGGCAAGAAGATGAAACGTTTGGGTGAGTCTTCCCAGAAAATTTCTCAAGTAGTATCTCTGATTGAGGAAATTGCCTTGAAGACGAATTTGTTAGCCATTAACGCTAGTGTTGAAGCCAGCCGTGCTGGCGAGCAAGGCCAAGGCTTTAGAATAGTTGCCGAACAGGTCGGGGCTTTAGCCGAACAGTCCGCGGCGGCGACCAAGGACATCGCTCGAGTTGTCGCTGCAATTCAGGCAGAAACCCAAGATGTTTCCGAAGCTATGGAATTAGGTACCGCTCAGGTAGTCGATAGTACCCACCTGGTCGAATCGACAAAACAGCGGCTGGAACAAGTTCTACAGCGTTCTCAGGACATCAACCAACTGATGAAGTCAATTTCGCAAGCAACAGTTTCACAGGCTGAGACATCTCGAAACGTTACAGACCTGATGCAAGAAATGGCGCAACTGTCCGAGCAGCGTTCTTTGTCTTCTGGCGAACTAGTTCTGTCGATGCAAACAACTGCTCGAGTAGCTACAGAGCTGGAATCCACAGTGGCACAGTTTAAAGTAGATGACTCTAAATAATTCTACAGTGAAAACACCATTCTCTCGCTTGCCTATTGGGTAAAGCATCTTCTACTAGCAAATCATTGAAACTGATAAAAATGGATAAAGAACAACAATGTCGAATTGATTTTATAGACGAAGCAGAAGATTACTTTGACCGCATTGAGTCAACTCTTCTTGGATTAGCCTCGACTGTCGCCGATCCCCAACAGCTCGATCTAGCCCTGAGAGCAGCACACTCTGTTAAGGGAGGAGCTGCAATGATGGGATTCGACCTTCTCAGCCAAGTGGCACACCGCCTCGAGGATTTCTTCAAAATCTTGCGAGTTCGCTATCACTCCAGTCAAATTAGCATTGATGTAGAAACGCTGCTCTTGGAAGGAGTAGATAGCTTGCGTCAGGTTTGCGAACTGCACCGTCAAGGATTACAAGTCGAAAAAGCATGGCTAGACGAGCGCGTCACTCCGCTATTCGATCGGTTGCGCCAACATCTGGGCGATCTCCAGACTGAAGATGAAAATGCTTTACTGGCGCAGGACGAAGATGTCGATCCAGCTCTGCTTGTATTTGAAGATGGTGTGGAGGCAGTCCTAGACAGATTCGAGGGGCAGTTGGGCAAACAAAACTCGTCAGAGTTGCGTGAGGAATTGGCGATGACTGCAAATGAGCTAGCTGCGTTTGGTCAGATGGCAAATTTAGCACCCTTTATTCAGCTTTGTCAGTCAGTCGGGCAGTTTGCAGCCAGTGCAGAACCAAAGCAGATTGAATCTTTAGCTCATCGTGCTCTGAAACAATGGCGACGCTCGCACGCTCTAGTTCTACGCGGTCGAGTTGATAAACTCCAGTCACAATTGGATGGGGTAGATTTACCTAACGATCTCACTGCTGAACTTGAAATCACGCCCTCAGTCAAATCTCCAGTACCGGAATGGGATAGCGATCGCTTCTCTACTCCAGATGCCATGACAACTTTAGATTTATCGGATCTGCAAGCAGAGTTAGCCAATCTCGATAGTATGGCAGCAGAACAATTCGACGGGTTTCCCGAATTAACTATAGACAGCCAGGATTTAGCAGAATTACAGGCGGCATTCGCTGTGGAAGGGCCTGCAAAAATAGCTAATACTCAGCAAATGAGTTTAGAAACTAACTCGATTTCTAGCTTGAAACCCAATGTCGATGAAGTGCCGACGAACGACCCCGTTCTGCTTCAGAAATCAAATCGACTCAGCAATACAGTTCGGGTTCCAGTCGCGCAACTACAGCAATTGAACGATCTGCTTGGCAAATTGATTTTGGAGCGCAATAAGATCGATCTTCGTTTTGAGCAACTCAAAAAATTTGGCCGGCTAATGAAACTCCGAATAGACCGTCTAGAGCAGTCTAATACAGAGTTGCGACAGTGGTACGATCGGGCTTCTCTCGAAAGTATTTTACCGCTGGCCAACCAGTCTATCTTAGCCTCATCTGTTTCTGCTGAGAACTCAAGTATCTCGAATCCTTTAACAAGATCGACAAAAACCAACGATCGCTTTGATGCGCTGGAAATGGATCGCTATACAGATCTCCACCTTATTTCTCAGGAGCAAATCGAGACGATTGTCCAGTTGCAGGAGGTTAGCGCGGATATCGAGCTGGGATTGCGGGAAATTAATTATGCTTTCCGAGATTTTAACCAAACGACAAAAGCTTTGCAAAGTAACGTAACTCGGACTCAAATGTTACCTTTTGCCGATCTAGTTAAGCACTTTCCTCGTGCTGTTCGGGATCTTAGCGTTCAGTTTGACAAACAAGTTAATCTTAAAATTGAAGGAAAAGCTACTTTAATCGATCGGGCATTTGTAGATATTCTTAAAGATCCCTTAATGCATTTGCTCCGTAATGCTTTCGGTCATGGAATTGAAATTCCAGCTCAACGAGTTGTGGCAGGTAAATCTCCAGAAGGGACTATTATCATAAAGGCTTTAAACCGAGGAACCCAAACTGTTATTACCATAAGCGATGATGGGGGCGGAATCGATCTTGACAAAATTCGCACTCGGCTTTTGGCAATGGGCATTCCCAATCCCGAAATCAATCAGATGTCCGAGGCAGAAATTCTTGATTGTATCTTTGAGCCTGGATTTAGCACCGCAGAGCGGATTACAGAATTATCCGGCCGGGGCGTTGGTATGGATGTTGTTCGTAACAATCTCAAAAACATTCGCGGAAATATCAAGGTACAAACTCAGCCCGATTTTGGCACCACCTTTACCCTGAGCGTTCCTTTCGCATCTTCTATTTTGCGAGTAATGCTGTTGGAGCGTGCCGGGATTATATTTGCCATATCAGTTGACAGCGTTAGAGAAATCTTGCATCTGCAACCCGAGCAGCTTTCATCCGTCGAGCTAGAGGAAGAACTAACTTGGAATAGACAAAAAATTCCTGTGGTGCGGCTCGAAGAGAGTCTTAAGTTTTATCGACCTAAGCGCTCCTTCGAGATGCCTAACAATTCAGTAATCGATCGACCTACGATTCTGATTGTGGGAGAAGGGACAAGATTTGCCGGTATCCACCTCGATCGATTTTGGGGCGAGCAAGAAGTAACAATCCGCCCAATTGAAAGTCCGCTTACCTTACCCGATGGTTTTATTAGTTCGATAATTCTCGGGGATGGTAGGGTTATTCCTTTGCTCGACCCCTTGCCACTCGTAGAAATGTGTTTGGATGTTAAGAACAAGTCTAAAGTTGTCTTGACAAGGGAAAAATTACCTCCGCTAGCATCTCAAGAGCAGGGCAACACTATCTTAATAGTTGATGATTCTATTAATGTGCGTCGTTACTTGGCGTTGACGCTCGAGAAAGCAGGCTATCAAGTCGAGCAAGCAAAAGACGGTCAGGAGGCTATTGATAAACTTTTCGGTGGATTGCATGTTGATGCAGTTATCTGCGATATCGAAATGCCTCGACTCGATGGCTATGGTGTTCTTGAAGAAGTAAAAGCCAAAAAACAATTTTACGATCTTCCTATTGTGATGTTAACCTCTCGCAGCAATCAAAAGCATCGTAAATTAGCTATCAACCTGGGTGCATCAGACTATTTTTCTAAACCTTACAATGAACACCAATTGCTCTCAAGGCTGAAGCAGCTAGTACGAGGGGAAACTAACCAGTAACTGGGTGAGCCAAAAAATGCCTGGAAAAGAGAAAAGAATTATAGTTGAGAATCGAGATCGGAAAATTCTATAAAGAAGGATTCCCCTGTTAATGGTTCTATCTTAAATGTCGCGAGAGGACTCCCGTTAAACCGAGTTAGCGAGGTTAACGGTGAGATGAATCGCGACCAATAAACAAATATATTCTTGGTATTGCTAAAAGCCGAGGTTTCCTCGGCGGCGCAACATCCGCTTTTAGCTTTTAAAAATTTTCTACACACACTTTACCATTGTGTAAGCTAAACTAGAACCAACAAAAGAACAGATCGAATATATCGAAAACACTCTTGATGTATGCCGCTCTGTTTGGAATTTTGCGCTTAAACATCGCAAAGACTGGCGTGCTAGTCGTAAGTCTCCCATTAATGCTTGCTCGATCGATAAAGAATATATCATGTCAGTTGAGGAGCCATTCCCTAATTACCATAAACAAGCTAAATATTTAACTAAAGCCAAAAAAGACAGCGAATTTCTAAGATCTGCTAATGCTCAAGTTTTACAGCAAACCCTAAGAACTTTAGATCGAGCATGGGATGATATGAAAGCCAGAGGTTTTGGAATACCGAGGTTTAAAAATAAATATCGAATGCGATCGTTTGTTTTTCCTCAATTAGGTAAAAACCCAATATCAAAAGATGCGATTAAATTACCTGGTTTGAAATCGGTTAAATGGAGAATGTCTCGCTCAATTCCTGATAATTTTGTGGCTAAGCAAGCAAGAATAGTAAGAAAAGCATCTGGTTATTTTGTGATGCTGCTCGTAAAGTTAGATGTTAACGTACCAACGCCAATGCCTCATGGACATCCTAGAGGTTTAGATCTTGGTTTTGATAAGTTTGTATCTAGTAGCGATGGTGAAGAGATTAAACGCCCGAAGTTTCTGAAAACTTTACAACGCAAGCTTAAATTGCTGCAACGTAGGTTAAGAAACAAACAAAAAGGGTCGAATAATCGACACAAATTAAACCAAAAAATAGCTAGGCTATATCAACGCATATCTGACACCCGTAAAGATTGGCATTTCAAATTGGCTCATCATCTTTGTAGTGACGCGGGGATGATTTTCGTAGAAGATATTAACTTTGTAACTTGGCAAAGAGGGATGTTATCTAAACAAAGTGCTGACGCTGGTTTTGGTCAGTTTGTAAATATTCTTCATTGGGTTTGTTGGAAAACTGATACTTACTTTGCCAAGGTTAATAAAGATGGTACTTCTCAAACTTGTCCTAACTGTGGCGCGCATACTGGTAAAAAAAGTTTAGACGTGAGAGTGCATCACTGTAACGAGTGTGGATATACAACGACAAGAGATGTAGCAGCCGCACAAGAAATTAGAAATCGTGGGGTAACGCGCTAGGGCATAGCGTGCTAGAAAACGTCTGTGGACTGGAAGCGATGGGGAGTATTGGTAACGGTATTCTAGTTGGCACAGCCCGAAGCAGAAAACCAGCATCGCGAGGTGTTGGAATCTCCCGTTAAAAATCAAAGATTTTAGCGGGAGAGGATGTCAAAAATCGCTGTTTTTACTGTTTTTATTCTTACCTTCAGTTCGAGCTGGGGTAGCTAGCGGCGCACCTCTGGCAATGAATCTAATTTTTATCCTTATTGTCTTTAC
>JASJDA010000150.1 GCA_030065755.1 Prochloraceae cyanobacterium
AACTCCAACATCTTTGTTTTCAGTGCCAGGATTTTTTCCATTCCAACTCCACATCAGAGAAGTCCATTCCATAGCAAAATTTTTAAGCACTACTTCTTCTCTGTCTAAACCAAACTTTTGAGATGCATACAAACTTCTACCATCGCATAATTGCACGGTGGTTAATTTTTGCGATTTGAGCGCAGACATTGACCTAGAATTAGAACAACTCGCAAAGGCTAAAAGAACAAAAGCTACGCAGAGCGCTAATTGCCCCCAGGCGATCGTCTCTCGCGATTTCAATAACGATTTCTCTTCAGAACTTAAATAACTTCTTGGCATCGGATTAACTGCGATCTAGCGCAGGGAGATTGGGGGACTGGGTGACGGGGGGACTGGGGAGATGGGGAGACTGGGAGACTGGGAGACTGGGAGACGGGGAGATGGGGGTCCTTAGATTGCTATTTTTAATAAGGGATACAAGGAATTCATTTTTATGAGAGAAGTCCTCATAGTAGTTAAGTTATAAACGGAGTAGTCAAGTTGTTGTAAAAGGACTTCTCTCATAAAAATAAGCTCCTCTCTCGTCCTCACTGCCGATAACGCGCATTGCGAAGAGACATAACTCATTGAATAAGGACTCCCTTATTAAAAATAAAGACATCCTTCGGGGAGATGGGGAGATGGGGAGAGAGTTGAATGTAGCAAAAATAAGCTATGCATGCCACCCTAGAAAATAAGTTACCCGTGATTAAATAAGACTTCTCGCTCTCGCGAGTTAAACTTTCCCCCCCTACCTCCCTATCCCCCTATCCCCCTATCCCCCCATCCCCCTATCTCCCTATTCCCTCAAATTAAAAGTCCGCTGTCCAACGCTCTATGTCGTTATTGGCGCGAATTTTCAGAAGATTTCTCAAGAAAACTTCTGAATCGAGCATTACCCTTGGTAAGATTCCTCGACCATCCAATTCCATTCCAATTTTGTCTAAAAGAACATGGCCACCTGCTTGGATATAAGCCCAGCCTTCCCAATGTTGTTTAAATGGTTCTGGACGCTCGTCCCCACAAATCCTTACCATTATCACTTCACTATCCTCTGGCTCAGATGGACAAAAACTATCTATTACTCCTCGATAAATTACCAGATCGCACCCTTTAGGGATATCTCCATAGAAAAAAGAAATTCTTTCGGGAATAAACCCACTGGGAATTGGTGGAGTACACCAATCTCTGGCCGTATTAATAATTGTATTGGGATACTTATCTTTGAGGTCTTGTATCCAATCGGGTAATTTAGCAATTCGTTCCTTATCAAACTCGCTGAAAGTGATTTTGAACTCCGCCATGAATCTTGCTCCTTGAAAAGCGACTACTTGATAACTGATAACTGTTAACTGATAACTGTTAATAGCTGCTAATTAGCTCTCTTGTTTCCTGCTCAATAGCTGTAGGAAGTAAATTGTAAGCTAACTGTTCTCTAGACCGGTAAAACTCTTCTAGAGCTAGTTTTTTATTACCATTTTCTTTAAAAAGACGTTCATTTCTGGCCAGCATTTTAGGTTGGACATGTTTCCAATCAGCCTCGCTTTTTTTCAGGGCTTTAATATCGCGAGTCGGAATGTTAACTTTTTGCTTTAGAGGAATTTTTTTACGAACTCCATCAGTACTACCACTTGAAAGAATAACACATTGTCCTGTCAATAATTGATCGAATTCATCAAGAGTCATTAAAGGACGAGTTTGCAGATTATCACTTGACGAATGAGAATTATTATTTTTTCCATAACTGTGAGATTTTTGTTGGACTTTAACCTCTTTTTCCCCTAATTTCTTTGAGTAATATTCAGCAGTATAATTATCGTTAACTGCAAAAATAACCTGAGTACCGCAACCAGCTAGAATACCCGATACCGCTTCTTTACCGTAAACTTTCTCTAAAAATCCCAGAGACTGTACCCCTAAAATAAAACAAAGTTTAGACGAGCGCAGTTGGTTTAACCAGTCCACGAGATTGGGAAGAAAAACCGAGTTAATCTCGTCCCCAAAGACGGTGAGAAAATTATTTCGCGGACGGTAAATGTTACGAGTAATCAACATTTCCAGGGTCGCTGAAATCAAGGGAGCAGAAATAGCTTTGTTTCTTGAGTTCATCTTGAAGACCACTAAATTTCTGCCGTCGAAATCTAATGGCATGGTCGAATTCCCACAGAAGGTACGCAAAACCTTAGGATTCATGAATCTTGTCAGAAGCAAAGAAGCAGTTGAGGCTACACCCGCCGCTGTTTCGGGGGCACCTGCAGTACTTAGGAAATTGTCAAATGCTACTTTAACCACTTGAGGAAGCTTGGCATTATGCAATCTCTCAATTAGATTGGGTAGAGACAGAATTTTGTGAACAGTAGCGAGATCGGTTAGTGGAGTGTCTTTGGCCATCAGCAGGATCGCCTTCATTAACTGAACTCCAGCAAGAGCAAAATATTCAGAGTTCCCAGAGTCTGATTGGCCGATTTTAAAGTTCCTAATTAAAACATCCCCCAATTGGTGAGCATTTTCGCTATCAACAGGACTTTCAATAAAATCCATGATATTGCAAATCGAACTTAGCTCTGACTCAATATCTATGTACCAGACCTTGTATCCCCGATCTACCGCAAAACTTACTAATTGATCTGCAGGAGAAGGAACTTCGTGACCTTTAGCATCGAGGAAAAATATCGTCGTTCCTTGCAGAACCGCAGACATATAAGCTGGAGAAACCGCACTAAAAGATTTTCCTTCTCCCGTACTCCCAATAATCATCAAATGTTTTTGACAATTGGCAAGATAAATGGTTCTGGGAGAAGAGGGCAGATAGAGAACTGGTTTGTCCCATTCATACTCTATTCTGGTTCCCCTAGGAGTCCCTATAAATAAAGCTAATTTACCTAATCTTTGTCCTTCTTCTATTTGCTGGCAAGCTAGCTTTCTGGCCGCCAATCTTTCTTTTGCTCCTCCCCACCTGGCGTGTGCCAATTGTGTTTTTGATTTGTTATTTATACTAAGTAAGGCATAACACACAATGAGGACGAATAACAAAATAAATTGAGGCTCCGATACTAATTTTTGTAGCGAAGTTGGTATCAGGTCATTAATTGAAGGAACGGAAATGTATTGCCGAGCCCTTGTTAATTTTTGAGACATTTCCTCTCTACTTCTTTACGAAGCTAATAAATATTCTGGAGCTACATTAATTGAGATTTCTTCAAATTGTTCTTCTAAGGCTTTTAGCTCTGATAATTTAGTAAATATACTAGTAGAACTGTCTTCAGGAATTGTTTCAGCCAATCTGGAAGTTTCATACTCAATTTCTAACATAGATTGTACTTGCAAATAGCCTTTAATTAAGTTGTTAGACAAGCGAATTTTCTCGTCAATAACGTCGATACCTTTTTGAAAATTTTGTAGACGAGATGAATATATTTTACTACTTGTTTGTTTCATTTTATCTCGAACACTAGTTAGGCGTGCTAGTAAATTTGACTCTTTTTCGAGAGTGTTATGCAATTGGTCTATACGTTGAGAAAATTGGTAAATTCGAGCGAGAATATTTTGTTCTCCAGCTAACCTCTTCAAAGCCAATTTATCAGTTACTTTATCCCTCACAAGCAAATGACGAAATGTTACCGCGCCTGCGACGACAGAAGCAGTACCAAGAGAATATTTGGCTAATTTAGTGAACTGAAAGTTAGACAAAAATCCAAGTAGAAAAAATCCCCCTAGTAGTATTAGAATCGAAGTCAGTATTCCCGCCTGGAAATATCGATGGGGCGGAGAAAAGAAACGATAGCGAGAATTACTGCTATAATTTACTACTTGAACCAATTCTTGTTTAATCGCTTTTCTTTTTAATGGTTTGAGATCAAGCAAGAATATGGGATCTCCATCTTGGAGGTCAAATTTTCGCCACTGTCGAGAAATGTTTTTATTTGACATGGTTCAAACCAGGGTTACAAAATAAATAGCGTTGAAGATTCAAGCTTATAAAACGTGCTACAAGAAAGGGGAGTCTGGAGATCGGGGAAGTTAGCAAGCGATCGGGGAAGTTAGCAAGCGATCGGGGAAGTTAGCAAGCGATCGGGGAAGTTAGCAAGCGATCGAAGAAGTCAGCAGGCGATCGAAGAAGTCAGCAGGCGATCGAAGAAGTCAGCAGGCGATCGAAGAAGTCAGCAGGCGATCGAGGAAGTCAGCAGGCGATCGAGGAAGTGAATTGCTGGGGCTATACCGATGCGCTTGCGTATCGGTATAGCCCCCCTTTTTGCAGACTAAACCGTTTAGTCTGCAAAAAGGGGGGGAGAGAACTGCGTCCTCTCCCGCGTGTATTGTGTTTAATTACGCTCTGATTGCTTGAGCCAACAAAGTCACGCCCCTCGCGAACTACGGCAAAATGTGGGGAAAAATAAGCGGAAAAACGGAAATACCAGCGAAACTAGCTAAATACGGCAGCGTTCGATAGTAAGATTGAAAGTGTTCTTAATAACTAATCAGAATGAATCAAGCCGCCTCTGTTGCTGCTAGTCTCGCACCTGAACACAGAAAAAAATTAGCGATTAAAGTTTTAGCTAAAAATGAATCTATAACCAATCTAGCACTAAAAGAGCAAGTTAGCCGCAAATTTTTATATCAACAAAAGCAAAAAGTAACAGAGGCTTTAGATTATGCTTTTACTCCTATTAATAAAAACGAAGATGTTCTTTTTTACTTACCCATAACAAAAACTTGGTTACACCAATTAATTCTCGCTTTAATTCTTATTTGTCATAGTTCTTATCGAGGAGTTCAAGAACTTTTAAGAGATTTATTTGATTATCAAATAAGTCTTGGCTCGATTCATAATCTTGTTTACTCTAATGCCGAAATAGCTAAAAACATTAATGAAAAACAAGATCTTTCTTCGATAAAAATTGGTCTTCATGATGAAATTTTTCAAGGGGGCCAACCAGTTTTAACTGGGATAGATAATTTTTCTACTTATTGCTATCTTTTAACTATAGCAGAACATCGAGATGAAGATAATTGGGGTTATTGCCTATTAAATTTAACTGAAAAGCAAGGACTCAAACCAGAACGAACAATTGCTGATGCAGCTAAAGGACTTAGAGCAGGACAATCAGCAGTTTGGCCCGATATTCCCTGTAATGGTGATATTTTTCATATTAAACGTCAATATCAAAAAATGCTTTTATCTGTAGAAAAACTGGGGATAAAAGCGATTAGATTTCGAGAAAAAATCGAAGAAAAAATTACAAAAATTAACAGGAAACACCATGATTTTAAAGAACTTTGTGAAAAATTAATTTCTGCTCTTAAAAAGGAAGAAGTAGCCCTTCAATTGTATGACGAACTTCAGATTTTAATTGATTGGCTAAGTAACGATGTTTTAGCCCTAGGTGGAGTAGATTATAATCAACGTCTTGAATTATACGATTTCATCGTAGAAGAACTAAAATTACGTGAGCAGCTATGTGCTCATCGTATTCGTCCCGTCAGGACGGCCTTGGAAAATCAGCGGGAAGATTTATTAGCTTTTGCTCAAATACTCGATCAAAAATTAGCTGAAATAGCTCGTAATTTTGAAGTTACTCTTGATGTTGTTAGAGAAATTTTATCCCTCAAAAAAATATCACGATCTAGCTTATCTTATTGGGAACTTTACAATCAATTTTACCAAAAATTAGGCTCTAAATTCTATTTTTTAGTTGAGGCTATTACTCAAGCTATGAAAGATACACCTAGAGCTAGTTCAATGGTAGAAAATCTTAACTCTCGCTTGCGGAATTACTTTTTCTTACGGAAAGAATTAGGACAAGAATATCTCGATTTGTTACGTTTTTTCCTAAATCATCGTACATTTATGCGTAGCGAACATCCCGAACGAGTGAGTAAAAGTCCGACCGAATTACTAACAGGGAAAAAGCATCCACACTGGTTAGAATTGTTAGGATTTGAGAGATTTAAAAAATCTGAGATTGCTGCTTAAATCCGTAATTTAATTCTGTTTCTTGTATTATGCTTGCAGTGTTTGACTGCTGGTACAATTCGTGCTGTTTTGTAACCCAATTTTTCGCGTTTATGATCCATGCCTTTTATTTTTTATTAGGGAACCCTTTTCCTTATAATTATGTTCCTTCGCAATTAAGTTATCGGCTATATAAGGGTTCCCTAATAAAAAATTCACTTTTTGTTGTCCTGGAATAGTAAAATTAACATTAATTTCTCTCGTAGCTGTTAACCCATGAAGCTCGAATAACTGACGATATTTAACAGTATTAGAGCTAATACGATCGGTCTCTAAATTAACAATACTCCGACAGACATTAAAGGAAAGGAGCAAATAAGAATAGTGACAATGCTGACACATTACTTCGGGATCTTCGCTCTCATCTGAAGTGAAGGGAAGATACAACGGTTTTGAACAAGCGGGACAAGATGTTAAGATCATCTTTCTGCTTTAATATAACTATTTTACTCAGAGTGAAAGTTTAAAATCGTTAAACTGGCAAGACAATTTTTTCTAGTCTTATAGTCCCATATAATACCATTTTATGAAAGAGCTATTTAATTAATTTAATCGCGATCGCTAATTTGTGTACTAGGTTTGTAATGTAAAGAAGGTAATAGTGGTTGGGTAGTTTCGGCAGGAGAAATTTCGACAACAACTAGATCGTCTGGCGCGCCATGTGGCATGGGATTAATTTTGAAAATAAATAACTTTTTTGTTCCATTGCCTGCAGCTAACAAAGTAAGAGTAGTAGAACCATCTCCACTGTGTAATTGAGGATCGCAATTGTGATAATTGTGTGGCGGTGGAGAAAGGCCAAGTTCTCCATTCACTGATGGAGCAATTGGTGCTCTGATGCTCTGTTGAGTTGGAGCACAAAAAACCAGTGATTTTATTAGTTTTAGGTGGATAACTTGCGCTCCGGTACTATTATCACAAGAATGCTGTTCGTCCCAATTACATAAGTGACCGTCAAAACTAACAGCTATTTGATTGATATCGTCGAGCCAAACTTTTTGTACAACCATTCCTGTAGGGATTAAATTGATATTAATGCCGTGGGATGGATAGATATTAATTTGAATTAGATGACCTGTTCTTCCTTCTGCATCTCGAGAGTAAACAGTCCATATAGGTTTAGCTAGTGCAGCAGGGGCAATCAAATTACCTACTGAGGCAATAACTATCGCCATTGTTGTAGCTATTAAATTTAATTTCATTACTATTTTGAAGCGTTAAAAAATCAAAGGCTTATTTACATAAATTTTTACCTTAGTTCCTTTCTCCAGAACATAAATTGTCGGATTTTTTTCAAGTTCTTCCATTCTTCGTTGGTTTCTGGCAGCTAATCTTTCACCTAAGACTTCAGCACCTCCAGAAATAGCACCAGCAGCAATATTAGGATCTGATGAATCAGAATATTCATAGCTACCAAAATAATCTCTTGAGGTGTATCTTCTCGTGGGACGATTAATTAACTCGGATGCAACGGATGCACCTCCTAATAAGGCAGCAAATATGTCAGCTCCTATGGTATTGGGAGTTTTTTTTGTCGCCATAAGTAGCTCATTGCCACTAATTGCTAAAATCCTAATTGAATGGGGAGGAATTGGTGTAAGCCTTTGTACACCAACAGAAGGAGCAAGTTGAATAGATAATGCAACTAATCCTAGTTCTCCAGAAGGGGTAGCACGATTTACTGTAGCGATAATTTCAGCACCAGCAGGTACAACAATTTTACCGCTCGGACTTTTTAGATGTGAGGTCAGCTTAACCACATAATTACGCTGGCGATCTTTAAACTCTCCAATCCAAGCGATCGCACTTGTTAACTCTCCAGTGGCTGTGGTACCTATTTTTAAGGGGAGCTTCGATTTAGTAAGACTAGAACTGAAATTAGAGTTAAATTTAGTTTTCTGAGCGGGTTTGATTATTTGTGGTTTTCTGGCAACTAATACTGGCTTGACCGAACCACCGAAAACACCCATCTGTGAAACTTGACGGTAAACTGTTGCTGGATCTATTGGTGTGGGCTGTTGGGGTGGAGTAGGGGGTGGCGGTGGGGGTGCGACGGGTGTGGGCGAAACAACTGTTGTCGTCATTACAGGTGGTGGAGTAGGCGGTGAGGAAACCGATGTACTCACTTGGGACAAGGGCTCGATCGCGGTGGTTGTCGGGCGACTATTAAGTTTTTTGATTTCTTCTGCTTGTTTGCTTACAGCAAATTTAGTTTTCAAACTCGTCCTAGTAGATTTGTTCACCTCAGTATCAACTGTTTCAACAGTCGATATTGTTTCTGGAGTAGGTGTTTGACTAGTAAAAAAAATATTTCCTCCTGTTACTAACTTAGCAAGCAGAAACAGAAATCCCACTCCCACAATTGAACTAAGCAGGACAAGTATTCCTCTTGAATAAGGATTTGTGACGAAAGAATGCTGGGTTTTAAAAGCTACTGGATTAGTATGCCCGTTCCCATCTGACAACCCAGCCCCAGAGTCATATGAATCTGACTCATTAGATGCTGTTGACTCATTAGATGCTGTTTGGGAGCTTAACGACGTAAAAGATTCCCAATTAGATTCAGATTCATTACTGGCAGAGGTATTACCAGCATTAGAATTAGAATTGGCGGCTGTATGCGTTGAGTTAACCATTTACTTTTATCGCTCACTACTCAATTTGGGCTTCTGGTAAATCTTGAATGAAATAAATTTGCAAACCGTTTTTTTGGATTTCATAGACTTCTTTCTCTAGAGGCGACAAGGGAAGAGGGGATGGAGATGGAGGTTTAACTGCTCGCAGATAAAACTGTTTGTTGAAAGGAATTGCACGCACGAAAACATCATTGTGATAGTAATGAAGGGAAGCTACCAAATCTACAATCCATTTTCCTTCCCCATTTGGTTTGGGCGAGCGAGTAGGGGAAGAGATGTTAAGTAAGAGTTTTGACTTTCCACCAGAGAAGATATCTTGAGGTGTAAAAGAGCTAATTTCATTGAGCAGATCGGCTCGAAAATCTGTGCTTAGTGCTGCTGTCGCTTTTTTAGCGACATTGGTGACTTTTTTGCCGTTATTTAATGTAGTTCCCCGATCGTCTATCAAATTACCTTGAGCATCTAGAGTTTTTCCCGTAACCGAGAACAGCATAATTGCTATTTGCTCTACAAACAACGAAATGGTTTCATCACTTCGAGAATAATGGGGAATTCCCTTTGTTCTTATCGATGTTCCATCAGCTAATTCAACAAGGGTAGGGGGAGGTTTATCTTTAATCCCAATTAATAAACTTCCCTGAAATAAGCTAGCCAAACTTAAATAAAACAGCACGATCGTATTTAATAAAACACACACAGGAACTAAAGATACTGAACGTCCAGAAATTAGCTTAACTAAATTCTTTTTCATCTTTTAACTTGTAGTAAAAAAACGGCAATTTCTCCAGGTAAAGTTAACAATCCTAACCCTCCTTTCATAACAATTACTACGGCAGCAACCGGAGCAAACAAGCCAGCCATTAACGGAAAAAATTGAGGAATTATAAAAGGAGTAACAATTGCTATCTGAGCCGAAAAAGCTATGATTATAGCATAGTAGAGCTTGATTAAGCCAATTGAATATAACTGACCTAACCAATCAAAAATTGGAGGATTATTACCTAGAGGAAATAAAGACAGCCCTAAATAAAGAGGGCCAAAAGAAGCAATAGCCAAACTTATTATTTCTAGCAAGACTTGAAAAGTAAAGCCCACCGCTAATAAACTGCCCATAGTTCCGGCTTGAAAAATATTATTAACCGAATCCCCAATAAAACTCCAACGAAATATATCTGAAAAATGTATTCCTCCTTTAACTTTTTGAATTTTCAGGCGCATATTGTTGTATAAAGTTCTCGCCCAACCTGGTTTTCCGAAAGGAGGAGGAGGATTACTGTAATAAGGTTTAAGCAAAGTTTCGATCTGATCTAAGGCTCCAGACAGACAATTATTCCGCTTTTTTTGCTCCTGTATAACGCTACAGTTCTTTATAGCCTGTGAAGCAATCATTTGCACTGCGCTTTTAGTTCCAGCTTCACTGATAATTTTTCCCTTAAATTCATCGCTCATAGCTACTAAAATCAACTCACTAATACCATTTTGAATGTGATAAAGTCCCAAGGTCACTTCTCCAAATAATACGCCTCGGTCGGCTGGAGTCCCCAATAATATTAAGACAAGTATAGGAAGTACAAGTGCTTTAAAAGTAGGAACTGATTGATTAGGACTAGTTAAATACCGTAAATATTGCACTCCGGCAAATCCAATTAGTAAGATGGCGAATATTGCTCCTATATGGGCAACATTTTTGTAAAAAACACTAGTAAATATAGAATTCCAAGTACTTTCTAAACCATCTCTAACTAAAGTAGATACTTTTTCACTTTGTTCTAAAATTTGAACAGCATCACCTATATTTTCATAATTAGATAGATCTATAGCCATTGTTTTGAGGTAATAGGTAATAGGTAATAGGTAATAGGTAAGAAGGAAGAGGTAATAGGGAAGAGGTAATACATATTTTTTTTGAGTCTAAATAACTTGTTCCCTATTACCTGTTGAATCATTTCTCTTTAGCTTTTAGTTTGTTGATTATTGTAGTTAAAATTCTAATTATATTATTACTCTCTTCTAGTAGAAGAAGCATTTTCTTTTCGGATACAACCTCAGATTTTATCATAATATTAATCCAGTATCTGCATTCAGAAGCTTCTTTAATTGCGATGCTATATTTAGAGATAAAGTCTTTGTTTGATTGAGCATAAACTCCTTCCTTATAGGTAATAGGTAATAGGTAATAGGTAATAGATTGATTTATTGATATGCTGTGCGCGTTTTTAAAGTAACTAAGTTGCTCTTTTACCTATTACCTATTAACTATTACCTATTACCTCATATTCGCTCCAATACTTGTGCCAGAACGTAAAAATTGTTTAGACATGACGACACCAGCATCATTAAAATGATTGTTTTTATTGATTTCCGTGTAAGCTTTAACTACTCTAATGGCAAATTTTTCTGTCCTTTCTTGAATAGTAATATCACTGTTATTCATACCAAAATATTTGTTGGGTCAACATCTTAATTCTAACATCTAATAATCCACTTATTAACTATTACCTATTACCCATTACCTATTACCTATTACCTTTTCTCTTTCGGAGATATCAAGCTGCCAAATTGAACTGCCATACTATAAAGACCTAATTGTTCTGCTGATGCCCCAATTTCCGACTTAAATTTTGACTCAGCTAGTGTGGCACTAATGTTTTTTAGTGATTGATTCATATAAGCAGTCGAGATATTTTGTTCGACCATTTTTAAATAAGTTGCTTGGGATATTGATGTTGATAAAGTATTTTGTTTAGCAAGAGATTTAAGAACATTTTGAGAAATATTACTTTGCTCGGCAACACTGAAAGCTTCTGCACTTTCAGATACCATTTCTGTTACTTTTTCCATTTCTTTTGTGAGCCGCTCTTGTCCCTCTTGACCTAAAATCGCTTGAATGTGGCTATTAACGGTGGCTTCTATGGCCGAGGAATTCTCAACCGAGGCGCTCGTAGTTGTGTTGGGTTGGAAAATTTCTGTGGAAGTACTTCCATTTTCCCCAGCTATTTGAGCGAAGATTATCTTTGATACCTTCGTTGGATCCGGAAGACCTAAAGCTCCCCATGTTTGTTCAAAAACCAATGCTAATTTGGGATTAATCTCTGAAAGACCTTTAACTAATTGACTGTATAGATATTTATAGAATTGACTCAAATAATTAGAAATGGGAGTAGCGAAAGAATTCTTCCAATCATTAAGCCCCTCAGTTGTGGTAACTAAATCTACTATTTTTTGGCTATCATCAGCAACATTTCTAGCATAAGAAATGTTGGGGAAACTCAAGCTAATGCCAATTATTAATCCTGTAATTCCAATTTTTCTGTAATAATTAAAAACCATTATACCTATTACCTATTACCTATTACCTATTCACGCACCTACGGTGCTGGTAAAATACTTAGTAAACTCGGCTATTGCTTCGTATTTGTTCGGATATTTCTGGAAATATTCGGCTCGACGCGCTGCTAAATTAGGTTCGTTAACGAGTATTGCTAATTGCTCTAAGGCTGGATAGTATTTGGCATATGTTAGATAAGAATCATTTTTGTAAAGCCAAGAAGTAGCAAATTCCTTTTGATCGCATCTGAAATTATCCATAGTATTGAGGAGCAAAATCTTTTCAGGAATATCTAAAATTTCCGATAATTTGGCTACAGCCGGACTTTTAATCCCTCCAATAAAAAAATTAGTAGTGTTTTCAATTACCTGAGATGCAGCATTCGTTTTTAAAATACTGTTGAGATCTTGACCCGCGCACATGGCGCTAATTCCTAACTTACGTGCTTTAGCCCAAATAGAACCGATGATTTTAGCAAAACACTCGTAATTGCCCAGCAAATAAGAGACTTCGTCAAACAAAAGGAAAGAACTCGCCGATTCAAAAGAGCGTGATAGTGCTGCTGAGTAAGCGGCTAAAGCTAATACGGCTAAATCAGCTTCATTGTCAACTCCCCCGAGCGCATAAACAACCAAGGGATTATCAGGTCTAATAGTCGATGGACTTCCTATTGCCGTTCCTAATGGACCAGAAAGTACAGCTTCTATGGCTAAGCGGATATTATATAGAGCCGAAATTTTTTCGCTTGTTAGTTCAATATTAAATGTGTCTGGACTCAAAAAAGGCAAATAATCGTGTATGGTCGGTATGCTTGTCCAGTTAATAGAACCAATCCCTCCTCTGACTGCACTCTCGTATCTCTCTATAATTTGGGGGTCGTCGAAAAAAGCGCTTAAAGTTAGATTGATAAGTCCCCTGCTCGTTTTGACTTCATGCTTTGGTGTATCTGAATCAGTACACATTAGCACCAATCCTTCTGTGAGTAAATTCTGAGAAATATTTTGCTTTGCTTGTTTTAATTTGGGGTCAATCTCCTTTTTCCAAAGATATGCTGTCTCGAAAATATTGCTAGAAGAACTAATACAGTTAAAATATTCCCCTCCTAAAAAATTAGTCAAAGCTTCGTAAGTACCGCTACCGTCCTCTCTGGTCGAGTCAATTATGGTTACATTCTGCCCATTTGCTAATCCCGTGGTCACAAACTCTCCCATAAACACTGATTTCCCTTCTCCAGTAGCTGCTAGTACCACTGAATGCTTCGGAGAACTGACCACATCTGCATAAATCGGACTTAACCCACTGTTGGAGATTAACTCCACACCACATGAAGCTTTACTGCGTTCGAGCACTAAGGGCATGATGCCCACTACGGCTTTGCTAAAATACTTTATGCGTCTGGCGTAAGGAGAATTGAGCATAATACGCCAAACAAGAGGGAACGACTCTAGCCATAGCAAATCCGTATATCCTACCTCTCTGACTACTTTAGCTGGATGGCGAAACATACTGGCTAAACTAGCCAAGTCTGTTGTTAGTACTTCTGGGGTTGGCCTATATGCCAGTAACAGCCAAGCCGTATTAATGCTGATTTCTCCTTCTTTAAATTCTCGTTCGAGTTGGATATTTTTCTCTGTATTGATCGCTGCCCCGACATCGACAACTTTTTTTTCGGCCGCCGAGACCATGCTTAAATTACACGACTTGGCAAGTTATCGAAAAATAGCTATTTAAGACCCTCGTCAAAATATGCAACTATGCTTTTTAAGCACGATCGTATCCGTTAGAAATGCGATTGCGGCGTTAACAAACTATATCAAAAACTGAATTTAGTCCCCATTTTTTTCAGAGTTACTTGACATCATCACAGCTTTTTGTATATCATTAAATTACTACATCAAATAGCAAAAAGCAGTTATTGAGCAGTGCATTTATTTGTGCTGGCTAAGTCTTCTGTTACGCAGGCATAAGTACCTCCACGACTTGTTGGCAGGACTGGCCTTGAGCAAGCAAGCTCTCAACAAGAGACAATAATTGTTTCAGAGCTTCACGGGTTAGAGAGTAAACTTTTTGGCCAATGGTCTGCTTTGTTTGAGCAAACTTAAATTTCTCAGATTTCTGACCTTGACAGCTAGCTCTCTGAAGTAACGACTGCGCTATGCAACTCAGACGAAAGTGGCGTTTAACCGCTTCCTCATTGCGTACCTGAGACGACTCCAAGCCAGTTAACTGCTTGCCGAACTCGTGAAAAACTTCTATTGGCCAACGATAGCTCCATGTTTGGATAACTTTTCGGCACTCCCAATGGAGTGCATCAGTGATTAAGAATCGAGGCTCGTCACCCAAATCTTCTTGTTCGTGAACAATAACGAGTCTTTTCTTGCCATATTTTTTCAAACGAACGGTTTTGGTAAAAGCCCAAAACGATTTAATTTCTCCATTTCGACAACATACTTGATAAAAACGAAAGCTTTCTGGATGGACAGTACGCAGATCGGCA
This sequence comes from Prochloraceae cyanobacterium, assembly GCA_030065755.1. Lineage (GTDB taxonomy): Bacteria > Cyanobacteriota > Cyanobacteriia > Cyanobacteriales > JASJDA01 > JASJDA01. Next base: position 14,496 of record JASJDA010000150.1, read on the forward strand.
GCTATCTCATCTACCCTTCGCCAATCTCATGCACCAGTTGATATTACGGCTAGATTCAAGCTCGCTAACCCAATGCTTATTGTGCTTCTCAATTAATTGAGTAAGTTCTAGAGTTAAAACCCCGTTATCAAAGGCGTAGTCAGCATCTGCGAAATGACCTTCAGTTTCAATTTGTCTAACGATGTCCACCGCTATTTCTGTTCGTTTGCGATAAGCTAGTCGATTCTTCTGGTAATAGAGCAGCTCTTCTAATCTCTCCAAAACCTGCTCTCTTGATTCATAGTTCTGCTGACTGGTCATCTTGAGATAAACTAGTTCTTCTTTTTGATAGTCAGGGTTTTGCACGACTACCTCCAAACCATCTATCATCTCGCGATTGGCGATCGCCGCTGTTACTACTGTCTGATAGCTGCTCATTCGCTTGTCTACATAGTCATAAGCCCGTTTGACTGCGAATATTTTGGGTCCTCGCTCGTGGTGAGTTAATGTCCAATCAATCCCAATTACTTCTCTGCCTTTCCCACGATGGTCACGAGATACTACTTCTCGGTGACGAGGCATTAACTCTTCACTCTTCCACCCAGCCTCAAACACCGCTGCGTGCATCGCTCTTCTCTTTACTTTTTTCCCTTCTGAGCAGATTTGTTGAGAGTGGATGCCTTCTAATGTTTTGTTTGGACTCAGCAATAACCCTGTGATGTAACGAGACACATGGTCAAATCCCTCTTGACGACAGAAGATGTCGCGATAGTTGGAGAAGATAGCAGCAATCGTGGGGGGAACTCCGACTAAGGGCAGCATTTGGCTTGTTCTTTACTTTTAACTCCAATTCCTCTAATTTACCTCTTTTCCCACTCCTAAAACTCTTAACTTGCCCAACTAAATAACTGAACGGTTTAGTATACGCAGGGGGCGGGTATGAGGATACGCCCTGCGCATCCTCATACCCGCAACTACTTTTGGAAGTCACGTTTAAATAGCTATTTTTCGATAACTTGCCAAGTCGTGTAAGGTATCAGAATTTTGACTCATAATTACTTTTTCCCTTTTCCCCTTCTACTTTTTCCGCCCCGCTCGCGGAGCGATTTCCAAGAAAATGTTGGTCAAATATTTTTTGACCTTTAAAGCTCCAATTCAGGCTCGCAACTCATAACTTTTTCTTTGGCTAAGTATTCTTCTAAATAGTTTTTCATAGTTTGAGCCACATCTCGACAGAATATTCGCTCACTCGCGACGCTGGAGAAATGAATAACTTTTTCTCCAATAACTTCGAGCAATCGTTTGTCTTGCTCAGTATCAGTGAGAATTAATCGTTTCGTAATAGGGTTCCAGTTAATTTGGCAATGGTTTTTGTGGCTAGTTACGGAATAATTGTCTTCGCTGCGCTTGGTTCCGTGCTTGCCACATTCAGACAAAATTTTCGAGATCGCTCTGGCTTCATTTTCTAGCTCTGGGGTTAATTCAGTCGTTAAGATCTCATTGCGGCGCTCTTCACGATCGAAGGTTTCCTGATTGTCTCTTGCGGAGTTAATCTCAGCAAGTATTTCAATTAGCTCAGCTCCATTCAATGGCTCAATCCCAGTGAGATATTGAACTCCATAGAGTTTAATTAGTTCTAGCAGCAGTTTTTTCGCTCTCTTGGAATTTTTCTTTTCAGGAATAAAAGGTAAAGGAGTTGGTATAACTGCTGCTGGGGTTAAAACTGTACTGTCTGGTTTAGATAGGATTTCTTTTGTTGAGTAGTGTTCTTCCGGTTTATTGCTTGAACTGTGGTGGGTCAATTCTAATTCCAGTTGTTGTGAGTGAGTCGTTCCTTCTGTCCCCGTTTTTAGCTCCAATGAAGAGGAAGATGACTCATTGACTAGTTTATTTAGGATTGAACGAGTGTTAATCTTTAAAGCTTCTATTTCTTTGGTTTGGGAGTGTAGATCGAATGAATAGCTGATTTGGCGGTATTTGGTTAAACCAAAAAAGCTGTAAGCCCTACCCAGTTTATAACCTGGGTAATGTATTTCATCTAGTTGATAGCTGATCCCCTTAATGCTGCCATCGCTGTGAGAGTGAAGGTTATATTTAATTCCCGACTTTTCTATTTCGGCCAAGAACTGGGGCATAGTTTTAGCCGTTTTAGCAATGCGATCGATAGTTTCCTGCAATTGAATTCTGACACTGGGCTCTCCAGTCTTCTTCAAGTATTGCAGCTCCTCTCTTGTTATAGAAGTGCGCTCTTTTGACCAGGATGACTGAATGGGGGTTAGTTGGTGTTTTTGCTCTAAATTTCTAATTATTTGGTCACTACGGCGATAATCCCAAGAATCGCTTACTGTAGTTCCGTCGGTTAATCTAATGCGACTGGAAACGATATGAATGTGGTCGTGGGCGCGATCGCTATGTCTATAAACCACATACTGACTTCCTTGAAATCCCATTGCTTCGATATATTCGCCAGCAATCTTATTCCAAGTTGCCTCGTCTACTGTTTCGTCGAGCGGTAGAGACAAACTAACATGATTAACTATTTTCTTTAACTTTCGGTTGAGTTTTTTTGATAGTTCAAATTCATCGGCCAAAGATTTGGGATTTGTGCCCAACATGTTGCCACCAATGAGTTTGGACTGCTTCTTATTAGCTAAGTAGTCCAAAACTCCTCTGAAATAAGTGCCTTTAACGATTTTCCCAATCATTTGTTTTCGATGAGGG
>JASJDA010000151.1 GCA_030065755.1 Prochloraceae cyanobacterium
TTTTAGCGGTAGCGGTGCCGAAGGCAAAATTGTGTAGTGAGTAACAAGCTCAATTGTCTATTCCCTTCACTTAAATAAGACACTACTGGGAAAAAGAAAACAGTTTTTAGCTTTATTGAGCATAAACATAATCTATAGAACCAGTTGATAGCTTCGGGCAATTATTAGAGTCAGATAATATAGAATTATTGTACTTAATCACAAAACTTTAGTTGGATTGAAGTAAAGATTATTTAAAGTTTTTATTGCTGACACAAATCTAGTTGTTAATTATGATGTGATTCAATTGGAGATTTAACATGGCAGATTGATACTGCTCTTATTTGAATACAAGGAAAAATAGATTATAGATTGTAAGGAATATAGATTATTGATTGACTGACAATTCTTGAAAGATTATCTCTGAGAGTTAAGGATTTTAAAATCTACAATCTACAATCTACAATCTACAATCTAAAATAGTACAGTGGTGATAGAAGAAGAATAAAAAAAGTAGTAACTGAGAATAGATCATGGTCAAGAATAAACCCAATCAGAAGATTCATGTCGATAAATTACAAACTACTTTAGAGAAGTTAGGTCAGTTAAAAGAAAAACCTAAAAAAGAACTGACACTACGAGAAAGTATCTATTTTCTCAGGGATAAACTCTATAGTGCTTTAAAGAAAGGATACAGTTATCAAGACTTGTCAGAGATTCTAGAAGAACAAGGAATATTAATATCCGCTTCAACTCTCAAGCAATATTTAACAGATATTAAGAAAGAGTCTGCATCAAAAAGAACAAGAAGTAAGTCACCAAGAAGTCAAACAAGTAAGTCAGAAAAGATATCAAAGGGTGAATCGAGTTTCAACCCAGATAAAGATACAACATCATCAGAGTCAGAATCGAATATAGATTTGAATAAAGATATTAATACATCTTTAGAGAAGTCAGATAAAGATTTATCTAAATCTGAATCTAATAATGTCAAAGAATTTTTTAAGAGTGATCCTAAAAAACAGTCTGTAGCTTCTCGGTCTAAATCTAGAACATTTACCAAAACTCAAGCTAAGAAATCTTCAAGGTCTAATCAAGATTTATCGAGTGAGTTCAATCAGTACTAGGCGGATAGATTTTACACTTGTGCTTTGATGATGGAGATATGAAACAGGGAGAGTTAGACGAAAAGAAGATTATGAAACGGTTAGATGTTTTTTTGACTAAACATATTAATAGAAAGTTTTTGGATTTACCGTCTCGCAAGTTTCGACTCTAGTTTTAAAAATTCCCGCTTTTTAAGCAGCCCATTTACGACCTTGTTGAGCGAGTTCAAAAACAAGATTGTAGATATTATCGCAAGCTTCCTTGAACGACTTACGGTCGTAACTATCAGGTAAATTATCATCTAATATCTTTTCAACTGCGTTTTCAACTGCTTTTTGAGTTTGGCTATCCTTCCACCAGTCTTGTACTAGAACTTTGGGCTGTTCTTCTCGTAGTCTATGTAATAGTGACTTAGCAGCTAGTTTGACGAGTTGTGATTCATCTTTGGTTAATTTATCCTTTTTCAAGGTATCAAATAGCTCAAGTTCGTCTTCTGTTAAACCTTCACGAATATGTCGTTCATTTTCTGCCTTCATTTCTTCAGTGAATTTCATCAAGTCTTCAAAGTAATTTTCTGTAGATGAAGCACCAGAATTATATTTATCTACTATTTGTTGTAGTTTTTGAGCAAAATCAGTACGATTGACGTTTTGAGTGAGCATTTGCTGAATTTTACCTTCGATAAAAGCCTTGAGGTCGGCAATTTCAATATTTTTATAGCTTGCTTTCTTAAAATCTTTTCGTAGTTGCTCAAAGTTAATTTTACTCAAGTCCCAGGTTTTGCCAGTTTGGACAATTTGATACTTTAAACTATGGTCGTCCTTGGTAAATGCTTCAGCATTGTTTACAACAACACTTTCATCTAGTAATTCAGCAACTTTTTGACCGACTTCATCAAGATCGACTTGTTGGATAATACTATCTATGACATCTCGTAAATATTGAATAATAAAGACTTTTTGGCGTGGTGGCTGACTTAATATTTCAGGTTTACAGGCTTCGTATAATGATGAAATTGTATTTTGATAAACGTTAAATGCTTTGCACCAATCATCTTTACTCAAAAGGATATTTGCGTATTCCTTAAATTTATTAATGTTTTTAAAAGTTTTGTTCTCTAGAACGATCTCCTCAAGATCGATATTATGTTGCTGACAAAATTCTGTAGCTTGGCAGATCGCCTGATCTAGTAAGTTAAATAACTCTTTTTTCTTTTGAACAGGTGCATCATCTAGCCCATCCTCTCCTTGGGCATAATCTTTGAGAGCTTTTTTCATATTGCGGAAAACATTGTAATAATCCAAAATTTCCCCGTTTTGTTTAGTTACACTCTGAATCTGATAGGGAGAGACACGATTGGCGCGGGCGATAGTCTGCATCAGAGTATGATCTTTCATCGGTTTATCTAAATACAGTGTGGAAACCATAGGTGCATCAAAACCCGTTAACCACATCGCGCAGACAAAAACTAGTTGTAAAGGATGATGAGCATCTTTAAAGTTGTATTCAATATCATGTCCATGTTCGTCTAAGGCTTCTAATCTCTCGGCGTGGGGTTTGAGATTTAATCCTTTTTTCTCAAACTTTTCGATGTCTGCTCTGGCATCACTGATAACTACTGCCATTTCAACAGAACGCATATATTCGATGATTTTTTTAAATCTAGCTCGTTCGACTTCGTTACTCGATCTCTTAATTAAGCCTCGTAGTCGCTTAATTTCTTGTTTCCATTGTTGCTGTACTTTATCGTAGAGTTTGACAGCAGTAAATTTATCAACAGCAATAACTATACCTTTGCCCAAGTACCCACGACGGGGGAAATGATAGACAATATCTTTAGCAATGGTTTCTAAGCGGTCATCATTTTTAATAATTGATATTTCACGGGCATATTTTTTTTCTAGCTTTATTTGTTGGGCTTCATCAAGGTTTTCATCTTCTAATAGTTCGTAAAATTCCTCGCCCAGATCGTCATTTTGGATCAGTACTTCGGGTACACGCTTTTGATAAAACAAGGGAACAGTAGCCCCATCATCCATCGCTTGTCGAAAGTTATATTCGGATACATAATCACCAAACCATTGATTAGTTTTACGGTCTTTGCCTAATAACGGTGTTCCTGTAAAAGCGATGAAATAAGCACCTTTTAAACCTTTTCTCATGTTTTCAGCTAAGGATTTGTATTGGGTGCGATGGGCTTCATCTACTATCACGATGATTTCACGACCGCTATCTGGAATTAGATGAGGATATTCTTTACCTTTGTCGTAACGAAATTTTTGAATTAGGGTAAAGACAATTCGTTTATTTTGTCCTAAAAACTTACGTAACTCTTCACTATTTTTGGGTTGGGCTGCTTCATTTTTCTTAACCGTTTCCGTATTAAGAAAGTTTTTATAAATCTGTCTGTCTAAATCATCTCTATCCGTGACAACGACAAAAGTAAAATTTCCTGTCAGCTTACGAAATATTTTTCTAGTATAAAAAATCATCGAAAAGCTTTTACCAGAGCCTTGAGTATGCCAGAAAACGCCTAGTTTTCCATCGTATTTATTTCGCTCCTTAAAACGTTGGTAAGCATTATTAACCCCAATAAATTGATGATTTTGAGCGATTATTTTATTAGTTTCTTGCTTGTAAAGAATGAAGTTTTCAATATAGTCTAATAACTTTGGTGGCTGGCACAAACCTACAATGACATATTCTAAACTCGTCCCTTCAGATTCTATTTGCTGGCGATTAACCTTTTCTTTTTCATCATCTACTCTCAGCCAATTAAAAAAGAATTCCCAACTGGCATTAAAACTGCCAACTTTTGTTTCTATGGCATTAGAAAGAATACAAAAAGCATTGTAGTGAAATAGTTGAGGAATATCATTTTTATAATTAGACAGGTTGTAATCAAAGGCTGTTTTGAGTTTGACGTTGGAATTTTTTAATTCAATAAATACTAAAGGCAAACCATTAATATATAAAATTACATCAGGGCGACGATAGCCTGCTTTTGCTGCTTGTCCTGTAGATTTAATCCAAAGCTGGGATACTGCTAAATATTTATTCTTTTCGGGTCGATCAAAATCTATGAGACGTACAGTTTCCTGTTGCTTGATTCCGCGCTCGTCTTCAAATTCTATATCTACTCCATCCCGAATTAATCGATCTAATTCTCGGTTAGCTGAGATCGCCGACATTGCCGTTCTACGATTGGCAACCCGTTCGATAACTTTGTCTATTTCCGTTCTCGGAATGCCTGGATTTAATTTAATACAGGCTGCGGTTAACCTATCTTGGAAGATAACATCTTTTTTAGATGGACGTAGAGAGCGATCTTGTAAATCGGCTGGGTCTTTGGTATAGCAATTTAGTAGTTCAAAGCCAAATTTATTGTTTAGTAGCTCTAATAGTGCTTGTTCGATATCATCTTCAAAAATAAAGTTGGGCATAACCTTTTGCTAGCGTTTTTTCTCAATTATGCCCGATTAGTTCTGTTTTCGTCGCTGTTTTAATTCTTTAGATCACCAATCAATAATAGTTAATTCAGTAATTCTAGGATGTCACTCTCAAGGAAAATAGCGATATACTTCTTTGCGATGTAATACTCTAGAAAAAGTTATCGTATCGTTTTGAATAAAGACCCCAAGGCGATAATCTCCAACCCTAATTCGATAAGCGTTGGTTGCTCCTTTAATCTTTTTCAAATTATTTATCTTTGTAATACTTTGATATTGAGGTATCGTTTCAAAGGCAATCGCTCTAATTTGTGCATAAGCAGGTGTTTTCTTAAGCTTTTTCAAGTCTTTAATAAAGCTAGGTAAATATTCAGTTTTCACGTTATGTTTCTAATTCTTTTAAGGCTTCTTCTCTAGTCATAGGCGTTTCATCTTCAGTGACTTTCATTGCTTGATAAAGAGCTTGGTCTTCTAACAGTTCTAACAAGTGTTGATAATCATCAAAGCTGATTATTACTTTACTGATATTACCTTGTGTGTCAGTGATTAATTCTTGGGCAAAAGGGTAATTATTGTTCATTAGTTGATTTTTCTGGTTTACAACATACTCGGTGGAAATTGAATGTCGAGATTTTCTACTGATAATTTTCCTGAAATTAATCTTCCTAGTAATGATTGTTTGGTTGAATTTAGTTTTTTGATTTGATTTTTAAGATTTTGCGTTTGTTTTTCTATTGGATTATAAATATCTATAAATTTTTCTAGTAAGTGCTTATGAGGTATTAGTAGTTTGACTCTTTTTAGGTTTGCAATAGTAAAAGCTTGTTGAGAAGAGCCAATTGTAGTTTCTAGCAATGCACCTTTTCCTTGATCTGTTTGAATCCAGAAATATAAAAATTTACTAATTAAACAATTACGACTTCTAAACCAAATTAGATTTCCATCTTTAAAATAGAATCGGTCTTTGTTTTTAACTAAATATGGAATACCCAAAGTTCCGACTGATGTAATTAATATGTCATTTTCTTTTGGTGAACCAAATCGCGCTTCAATTTCTGTAAATTTTTCTTCACTTATATACAATTGCGAAGATGGCTCTAATCCTCTGTAAAGTTCAATAATTTCTTTTGAACGATAAAATGGTACTCCTTCATTAACATAATCGCTGAGAAATATTCTTTTACTGGATGTAATATTGGCAAGAGCATCAAGTTTTTTAACTTCCCACCCTACAGGAATTCCCTTTTCAAACTTAGCCTGTTGATACCCAGGAAAACGAAAGCGCACAAACCACTCGCGGTAGATTTCCTCTGCCATATTTTCCAACAAAGCAATACGGCGTTTATTGTTTTCGACTAGGTCATCATAAGCCGAGAGTATAGCAGCAATTTTATTTTGAGTTTCTAGTGGTGGTAAAGGTATTTTAAATCTACAAATATCGTCTTTTGTAAGAGCTTCTCTTGTAGCACCAGTCATAGATATATTTAAGAGAGCATCTTTAAAAGCTGAACTATTTATTGTATAAAGAACATAATATGGAACGGCAATTTGTTGATTAATACGAATTATTGAAACGTGCTGATTTACACGCGCTGGCAATATATTTTTAGGAACTAAAGTACAACGAGCTACTGATGCTCCAGTTATATTTAAAAGAATGTCTTTTTCTTTTACTTCAACATTTTTTAGTCTCCTTGCTTGTTCTTCATCAATATATGCTAAATCTTTATAATTAAACTCAAAATCATAGACATTCATACTCCGTATTAAGGAAATTCCATACTTTTTATAAGACTCTTTTCCTCCTCTTGGTGTTGCACCACTACCAATTTTTGTTGTTATTGTTTTTAATGGAAGATAGTTGAGACTTAGTTGCTTCTTTTCATAAAGCTGTTTGCTCATATTTCCCCCACAATTTGTTTGATATTTTGACTAATTATTGTTGTGAGTTTAATACTTTCTTGATTTAGAGTTTCTAATTCATCATTCATCGCCAACAAATCATCAATAAACTCTTCCTCTGTTTTCCCATCCTCTTCAATCACCACTCCCACATATCGCCCAGGATTCAAAGAATAATCCTGCTCTTTCACTTCATCCAAAGTCGCTAACTTACACAACCCCGTCACATCCTCATATTCCGCTTGGGGGAAACGCTCTTGTAACCAATGAATATGTTTATAGAAACTCTCAGATACTTTGACTTCCCGATGCAGTGCTTCTAAAGCTAACTTGAGTTTTTTCGTTTCCTGATCTGTAGTACTGCGTTTACCTTTGGCTTTAGCTGCTTCTGCTTGGGCTTTTTCATGCTTGCGGACAATTTTATCTAGCTGCTTTAATCCTTGATGTAAATCGGCAAAGAAGGTGTCAAAAGTTTCTCTCAACTCCTGTTGTGCTTTGTTTTTACCGTCGATATCTGCTAAATTTTTCGCGTGTTTGAGATACTCTTGATAACGAGTTTCTAGTTTAGCTAGTATCTTCCATTGACTAACTAAATCGCTTACTGCTTTTTTCCCTGCTTCATCTGCTAATACTTCCAACAACTGCTCGCAAATAGGCTCAATCTGGGTGTGATTTTCCAATAATAAAGTCATTCCCTGCTCGAAATAACTATCAATTAAATCGATAAAAGCTTGGCGATTTCCTTTATGTAACTTGCTAATAATCGCTATATTCTGGATTTGCTCTGTAGAAAATTCTCTAAGTTTGCGACTTATCTGAGTAAAGATATTCCGCGCATCAATAAATAAAATTCGCTTATCTTGTTTACCCTTATCAAAAAACCATAAGGTTGCTGGCAGCGTTACCGTATAAAACATATTAGAAGGTAAGGTCAGCATTCCATAGATTAAGTTATTCTCAATCAGTGTTTGTCTGATATCGGCTTCGGAATGGCGGGCATCAGATGCGGAATTTGCCATAACCAAAGCAGCCCGTCCCTTTTCTTTTAAGGATGTGGCAAATAAATTAATCCACAAATAATTGGCATTGGGTACGGTTTCTTTGCCTTTTTCTGATTTCTTGGCTTTGGTTTTTTTACGGGGAATACCAAAGGTGTTAAACCTTTTCTTATCCTCAACTTTAGCAATACTGACATCATCTACATTAAAGGGAGGATTGGCTAAGACATAATCAAATTTACCAAAACCATTAAAAGGGTCTTCGTAATAAGAATTGGCTTGTTTAATTTCACCCCGTAAACCATTTACGGCAATGTTCATCTTTGCCAATTTGACCGTATCGAGGGTTTTTTCCTGACCATAAACAAACAAATCTCCGCCCTTATCTCCGTTGTTGAGTGAATTAAGACGTTGTTCGATAAAGTTTGCCGACTGAACAAACATACCCCCAGAACCACAAGCAGGGTCAAAAACTGTTCCTCTGTGGGGTTCGATAATTTCTACCATCAATTTAACTACTGAAGTAGGAGTAAAAAATTCTCCCCCTCCCTGTCCTTCTGCTAAAGCAAATTTCTCTAGAAAATATTGATAGATTTGACCCAACATATCCCCTTTAGCATCACGGGGAATATTAGAGAATGTTTTAAGCAGTTGCGATGGAATGGTTTTATCGGTGCGAGTTAAGGGGAAATATTCATCTTTAGGTAATACCCCCTCAAGCTCTGGTTTATATTGCTCGATCGCCTCCATTGCTTCTTTAATCTTTTTGGCTACATTTTCTTGCTCTGGGAGGTTCAACAAATAATCGTAACGAGCAATATCTGGTAAATAAAAACCACATTGAGCGATCGCAATTTCCGAGATGGGCTTTTCCCGACGACTACCTTGTAACTTTTGATATTCTTCCTGAATTACCTTTTCGTAGCGACGATAATTATTATCAGCAAACTTGAGAAAGATTAAACCTAATACTGGAGTGGCATATTCACTAGATTTTAGATCGCTATTGGCTCGTAAGTTATCCGCAGCAGCCCATAAATCATTCTCTAACTGTTTAAGTTGATCTCTATTCATCAGGTTTTAAAATAAGTACCTATCCATAGTGTTAGGGTCAATCTAGCTTCCTATCCTAGCTTATCCATACTTGAAAGCTAAATTTTAGCAGGCGATCGCCAATCTTAGAAAATTTATACTCCCAGATTACCAACCAATAACAGATACAGCTTTTTTCCTCTGCTCTGGTGACACTTCTAAGTACCTCTGCAAAGTCCCCAAATCATTATGTCCTGATATCTCCTGAATATGCCTCAGAGGTATCCCTGCATTGTGCATCTGAGTTAATGCCGTTCTTCTAAAACTATGGGTGCTGACTCCTTCTACACCAATTCGATGACAAGCAGCGCGAAGTAACTTATCTGCCATTGAGCGGGTTAAGGCTTTTCCTGCTCTACTGGGAAAAAGATAAGGATTATAAGGATTGGGTGGTGGTTGATATTCCTCTAGATACCCCAATAAAGTCACAGGAATATCAATAGTACGGGTTTTGAGCTTCCCTTTCGTGGTAGATTTTCTGAAGGTAATGGTTTTATTCTTAATGTCCGTCACTTGTAAAGCCAAGGCTTCTGAGATGCGACAACCAGTAAATAAACAGATGGCAAACAAAGCGCGATCACGCTCGCATACAAATCCATCGCTAAACAACCGCTTTAATTCTGGTGCGGTTAAGACTTTCCCTTGCCCGTTTCCTGCTACTTTCATAGGGCAATTCTACCTTTTTCTCCGTCTATTCCCCGAAATATCAGTTTCGGGGAATAATGTCCAGAAGTCTTGGTAATTGGTGGTTGGGACTTTGGTAAGCCTGTACGATTAAGCTAAACTTATGGAGTTGTGGGGGCTGAAACCCTTATGATTTCGTTCGATTGATAAACTTCCAGGTGTAAATTATCCGTTGATGAGAGGGGAGAATGTTAGTTCGCGGAAACTTTACGCGAACGACTGAAAACTAAAACTCCTTAAACGAGTAAGAAGAGCGAAAAAATGAATTGATTAAGCAGCCATTTGTGGGAACCAAGTTTGTCGCCACTGTCCATTACATTCTGTTACTTTAAGAATAGCGAGTGCTTTACTTCCTAGCGTACTCCAACTCATACCTTTGTGTTTTTGTCGATGACCAATTACAGTGTCAACTCCTTTTTCCATACGCCCACTACCAATAGTTTTGCCAGCTTGCCGACGCAATTCATAATTAATAATTTCACTTTCATGTTTAGTTATATAGGTAATTAGTTCATCTAATTTCTTTTGATTACGAGCTTTAATTTGAGTTTTTAGATAAGTGAGAACATCTCTAGTATTACCACGCCAAAGCTGACAAAATAAAAACTTACTATGTTCAGTTTTTTCTACTTTATTACGAGTAATCATTGAGAGGAATTCTCGCAGTTTTTTACAGAGATGATACCAGTCAAGGATTAGGGTAATGCCTTGAGGATTAAGGTTATGGAGTCGTTTGCGAATCGACGAAGCCCCATCGGTAATAGCAACAATTGGTAAAGGAAAATTACAATCAGAATAATAAGATTTTAACTGACATTTGATAATTTCTTCTAGAGAAATTAAAGGTTTACCCTTATTGTCTATCGGACTTATTAGATATTCAAAATCTCCCTTGGGCTTTTGTAATAAAACCACATCAGTAATTACAGTTTTTCGTTTTTGTTTCTGACCTGATTTATCGGTTTCACTAATAACTACATCTTGTTTTTTGTAACGATTCTCTTTCTGTTTTTTGACTCCAATTCCATCATCAAATAACAAAATTTCTTTTGATAATGGGTTATAAATATCAACCAGAGATGCGATGGAAGGTTCAGATTTTATTGACTGCTTATTTGACTGAATTTCTTGCTGCCACTTACTGGATACTTCTACGGCTTTATTTACTACTATCTCCCAAATCTTTTGGTCTGATAAGAGTTTTTCTCCACTGATTCTTAAGAGTAATTTTTCGACTTCCTGATAACTGATACGATTACTATAATATGCCACCAATTCTTGTAAACCATGACTAATATTTTCCTCGGTCAATTGAGATGTTAAGTCAAAGTAATTACAGCTTTTTCCTTTAACTAGATATTTTTGTAATCGAAAGTCAAATTGACCATGAATTGTCTTAACTTTGACAACATTTGTTCCGTTACACACTACGTCTGAATCTTTTTTTTCTCTTGGTTAAATTCTCTTTGTGCCTTGACCAAAAGCTCAGACGAAATTTTCGGGAGCATTTTTTGCTTCAATTTTTCCACGGCTGTTTCTATTTCATCTAGACTTTGACTACCTAGTTCTAAATCTATTGATTGTAACCTAGTTAGTTCTTTTCCTTTTTCGTCTTTTATGATTATTTCTATTTTCGCCATAGCGACCCTTAATGAACCTTCTTATAATAGTTGTATCTTGTATAGGTTCGCGTAACCAGTAACGCGAACGAATCGCTGAATTTTAATTGTATTTCTGATGATGAGTTCTCAATCCTATGTTGAAGATAGAGCCAACCGTATTTCCGAAGCGATCGCCTCGATTCAAAAGTCTATTCAACTTCTGGAATCTTCTGGAGATATTGCTCCGACTGGTTGTTGTATTGTACATTATCGAGCACGAGGCAGCAAAAAGTATTATTGGTACTATAAATTACAAGCGAGTGAGCCCATTTTTCCGACGAAAACTGGCAAAATGACTCGATATAAGCATTTGGGAGCATCGGGAACTGAAGCTCATATTGAAGCTTTGATGCAAATTAATCGCCGTAATCAACTTGAGGCTTTATCGAGAACTCTAGACTCTTTAATGCAGTGCTGGTCTGATTTATACGAAAACTCTAACTCGGATAATCAGTCGTAGTCGTTCGCGTAAAGTTTCCGCGAACTAAATTCTCCCCTCTCATCAACGGATAATTTACACCTGGATAAACTTTGATTATATTGGTTGATAAATACTAGCTTAAGGCAGCTTGGGGACTTCATTTATAGCATGGTTCTCGCTCTAGGGTAATCACTCCCGAAGTAGTTGATTCGGGAGCAATCGAAACTAAAATCTTTACCTAATAGGCGTAAAGATAGAGAAGCTGCGATAAGTGCCAACTGAAAAACAAAAGTTCTAATTTTTCTTTTGGACTGAGAACTTATTTATTTTTTGCTCAAAAGTTCTGATACCAATCAAACTCAGTACTTTTGAACTGATGACTTTGGCGATCGCATCATAAGACTTTTAATCCTTGGAACCATTTGGCACTTATGGTAGCTTCCCTAGCATTACGCCTTATTAGTTAATTCGCTTATTGACGAAGAGCCAAAAGTTTTTTATCTATGAAAATCTACACCACGATTAGGAAATTCACTTCTAAACTCAGGGGCAGAAATGGGGATGGGATTCCCACCAATAGCTTCAAAAAATAGAGGGCTACTTACATAGTGTCTATAGTATTGACCATTTCTGTGACGAAAAACAATCGCTCCAGGCTCTCCTTCTGGAGCATATAGAATAGTTCTACCGTTGCAGTGAATATCTCCTGCTACTGGAAATTTAGATAAAAATTTTCCCCATTCAACAGAATCAAGCGAAATAGTTTGACCTCCAAAAGCTTCAGCTAGCTTGGAACATCCTAATGCATAAGATTTCCCTGCACCAGAAAAAACTGCTACTATAGGTTGTCCTGGATGACTGATGACAAAACTTGCTTTTTCAGCTTTTGCTGGAGACGCTATTAATGTAGGTAAAGTTGCTGTTCCTAAAACTAAACCAGTCATAATACTTTTTAACAATTTCATCTAAATAACTCCTTTTTTTCGATAAAAATCATTGAATTTCTCTAAACAAAACAATTTGTTCTATAAGTTCGTATTTCTGACGAAAAAGAGGGTATGCAATTTTTGAGACAAAAAAAAACTAGGGTGGCAAAATAGACTGGATTAATTTAGTTTCCAATTCCAGTAAAGGGGAAAACTAGCTCGAAACGCTTGCCCTGTAAGGATTTCAAAATTGATAAAAGCGATCGCAGTAAGACTGGATTTTTGCAGTCTTTGGCTACTTCCTGCAAAATTTTCTAGATTGCCCCTGGTGACAGCCTGGCTAGTTCCACCCCAAGAGGTAATTATAATAGTTCGGAAATACTGATTTTCTCAAAGTAAGATGGCAAGCTCATTTGACTCCAAGTATAAAAATATTGCCCGTTGGATTGAGGAACATGAAGGGTATTTAGAAATTGGCTACGATGTGGATAGTCCTGAAGATTCATTCATCAGGGTACTCGATTGTGGTGGTATGCCTTGGTCTGGCAAAGACAGTTATAGCAGTATCGATGAAGCACTGCAAGACGCTGATGATGCACTGTCAGAAATCTTAAAGGATATTTACGGGGAATAAAATGTGACCAGTTTTATATCTAACCTCAGTTTCACTTCGCTACGATATAAAACTGGTATTTTGTGTAGGGATAATTAAATGGTCTTGACGAATAGATAGCGAATAGTAGTCTTGATGTCTTGATGATCTAAACATTAATTTCGAGAAAAGTAATGTCTATTCCTGCCAAATATGAACTAGAATTAATAGCTCAATCAAATTAATCAATCTTTTCAGGTAAAAACATGGGGATAGAGAAACAAAAAAATTCAGAAGCTCGCCCAATTATACTTGGTTAATTTGCTGTTACTATTGATTTTTAATGAAGGTTCTAATAGCCTTTTCTAAGATTTTTGTCCGCAGTTGATTGGGTAAAGATTTATAGAATTTATAGAGAGAATCATCAACTCGAATTGAGGTTTGTTTTTTCTTTCCTGGTTGTTCTATTTCTGTTAGTTCCATACCTGATTGATAGGCAAGTAGTGCTGCTCTAATTAAATCTGTGACTGAAGTATAGGTAAAATCATTGCCTGTATGTTGGGCTTGAATCGTGTTTTGCAGTGTATTGTATAGAAGTGCATGGCATTGTATCGTAATGGAATGTTCGTAATTTTTAGGGGGGTCGGGTTTAGCAGGTTCTACTGGTGTTGAAATAGGTTGAGTAGTCGGCTTTTTTTGAGTTTTTTTCTTAGCTCTTAAATCCATAATTTCACAGGTTTATATTTCGGGTAATTTCGGTAAACAGTTTTTGAGTTTCTTCTCGGGTTTTGCGATCGCGCTTGGTTTCAAAAAAGTTGTTTTTACTGCCATTTAATAGAGGGGGATAAACAGCTTTTCTTTCGGATAATCCCGATAAAAGTTGACCTCTTGTTTCTTCTTTAATAACGGCAGAAATTTCAGATACTCCTGTCCGTTGTTCTTTGGTATTAGACAACATATTAGGAACAAAGAATACTCTTGATTGTAGGGATTCTTTTAGAGATAAAAACCAACCTACTATTACTTCGAGGTCAGCAACATGAGGTTTGAAGGGAACTAAAATTAAGTCAGCATGACGAATATATTTAGTCAAACTAGAACCACTTGTCCCTGCTGTATCCACGATGGTAATAGCCCCATCTTTTGAACTAATTGTCCGTCCAAAATTCGTACATTTATCAACCCAGGTTTGAGTAGTTTGGTTTGGGTCAGTATCGATAATATGAACCGAGCGTCCTTGAGCGAGTAACCATTCTGCTAAAAGAGCCACAAGAGTTGATTTTCCCACCCCTCCCTTATCTCCTGTAACAGCTATCATCCAGTCTTTTTTCATTGGCTATCTGTTTGTTATGTAGTGTATTGAAGTGTATTAGTATGTACCAAAGTGACTTGACTTGAAATGTAACGCAAAGATATTCCAGGTCTGTCTTTTTTTGTTCTTTCTTAACATCTGATTTTTTAACCTCGATCATTTCATCATGTAATGGTGTGTAACGTAAAGCATCGCATTGAATTGTAATGTATTAAAATAATGCCAAAAAAGTTATTGGAAGGTTTTGCCAATTGCTATGTATCAACTAGAAAAATGGCATTTTTCAAGCTGGCAAAAAGATACTCGCTTCTACTTACTGGAATTGTGCCAAGACTTATTTGGCAACTGGATTATTAAATGTACCTGGGGCAGTGCCGTTAAAAGAGATTTTGGGCGTTCTAACTCTACTGTTTGTCCAGATTATGAAACAGGATTGCTCTGGTACGAAAAACAAGCGAATCGTCGTAGTAAACGAGGTTATAAAGCAATAAACATTTAATCGAGCGTTGAACCCAGAAGTCGGTTAATTTGTTCATCATAGTCAATCAATTAGATTCAGACGTAGAGGTAATAATTCTCTAAAAAAACCCTGATTCTGGAATATTTAGAACAAAAAGCGTTATCACTCAAATAATGCTTCTTGTTCTTTGATCATTTCTACTATTTTACTACCTTTGATTTTTTGATTGACAAGCATATAGGTAACTTGAGAACCCAATTTTTGAGTTTGATAATCAATTTTTTGGCGAAGATTTAGCCAATTATTATAATATTCTTCAGTTGGGGTATAATAACCCTCTTGACAAAATCTTTTTAACTTTTCCTCAATTAAATATATTCTTTTTGGATAAGGTGCTAACCAATCATATATTTCCCTTAAAATTCCTTCTTGTTCTCTCTTTTTGTCACTAGAAACTAGAGTCATCAGACTAGGGACCAAACAACCTATCAAACCTTCTCCATATACTTTAGCTAAGATAAAAGGACTATTGGTAATAATCAGAGGATAGTTAGATATAGAAAGTGATTCTACACTTTCTATACCGTTTTCTGGATGGTACTTTTCTCCTAAAAAATTCAGATTTGACCAGTTGGCTAACTGATTATTGATTTTTTCTCGGCTCAAACCTTGGAGTACTTTATGTCCAAAAATCACCCCCGTAAAATTAGGGCAAAGACTTGCATAAATAGGTTTACTCAATCCCAAATTTATCTGTTCAGGATGGTCAAAAATAATCATTGAGTTCCCAATAGCCATTCCCGAACTTAGTTGTATTTTTTTCGGTAATTTCTTGATTTCGGCAAATTGACCAATATACCCGTTATTCTTTTTTAACTGACTTTTAAATTGATTTTTCGGCAAACGGACTTGATGCTCTAAACTGCCCCAAGTCAAATCAAGACAATTTTCCAAACTCCCGAAAATTAAATAGTCCCAAATCTCCTGGTGTTTTCCCAAAGCACAAACCCAATTGAGTTTTCTTTTTTTGAATTGCTGTGGATTGAATACATCCACCTGTTTTGTTAATAGTTGTTCTTGTAATATTGAATGGATATCCATCAAGATTTCCTAAGATCATGTGTGATTACTCTTTTTATTGTGGCGAATGCCAACGCAATCGCAGAAATTTAAGCTAGATTACCGCTCATTTCTCAGCCAAATTAGACTAACTAACTTTAATCCCCGCTTCTTGGTTAGGGTCAGTATGAGGGCGAATTACAATCTCAATATCTTGATCTAGTAAGTTCAGAAACTTAAACAAGCGATCGCTTGAAAACCCATCAAGATTACCTCTGGTAAGGGCTGACACTTTTGGTTGATTGATACCCAGTATTGCAGCAGCTTCTACTTGAGTCAGATTTCGCGACTGAATAATCTTACATATTTGGTGGGCTAACTTGGCTTTAGCTAAATAAAGTGATGCTTCAGGAATATTCAAATCGGCAAATACATTACCACTACTTAGTTCTCGTTGATTAACCTCCGTCATTGTTACCTCCTATTTATCCTGTATTTTTTGGTAATCATCTCTGGCTTGTTGGAGTCGCTTCTTAATCAAGTCCATATCAGGCTTTGGGGTTTGAATACCTTTTTTAGATTTTTTCTGAAACGCATGAAGTACGTAAATTACCCCGAAAAACTTAACCGTATATACGGCTCGGTAAGTATCGCTATCGTATCTTGAGACTACCTCTAACACGGATGCTCCACCAAAACCTTTGAGGGGTTTTACATCGATATGTTTTCCACCTAATTGTGCCTGAAACAGAGCAAAACCAATAGCTTGCCTAACTGGAAGGGGAAAACTTTGTACTGCCTTTTTTGTCGAGCCTAGCCAAATAACGGGTACTGGTTGTTGGTCTTCCATCATATCCCAAATATGGGATAAAGATGATTACTTGTCAAGTATTAATGTTGATTCAATGACCGAACTATCCAACTACCCCATGGGGTAGTTGTAAATACCCCGTGGGGTATCCCATGGGGTAGGGTGGGGTAGTATTCGACTATGACTCAATCCTTTAATTCAAGAGGATTTTAGCCCTTTTTACGAACTTAATTTTACTCTCTTGTAAAGATAAATAAATACCATATTTGGTAAGTTAGACACTTCACAATGTAACTTGCTCAATGCCTATGCAGTGATCGATCGGGTGATCATGCAGTCGCTCGATCACTGCATGATCAATACCTACCAACAGCTACCAACTTGGTACCAAGTTGGCAAGAGGGTTGATACCAAGGGAGCTACCAAGGGTATAACCCTAGGAAAGGTGGATGTTTCGAGTCGTGTCAGTAAGCTAAAAACTAGATAAATCAATGGTCAAAGTGACCAACCCCTGTGCAGTTGGTAGGGGCTTAAAATACTGTTTTGAATGGTTAAGTATGCTCTTTGTGTTAAGTTAAGAACTTGATTCATTTGGTAGGTTGTATGATTTTTAGGGTAGAATTCCTCATTGATTATGTATAAAGATTTGTTAGAATCGGTCGCTGGAAATAAAAACTTACAGGGGGCGGATTTACGAGTTTTGCTGAT
>JASJDA010000152.1 GCA_030065755.1 Prochloraceae cyanobacterium
CCCCGAAGGATGTATTTATTTTTAATGAGGAACCCTTTTTACTTTTAGTTATCGGTTGGTGGGATAGGTTATCGCTATAGAAGGGTTCCTCATTAAAAATAGCAATCATTGGACCCCTGCTCCCCTGCTCCCCCCTCTCCCCCTCTCCCACTCTCCCACACTGCCCTGCTCCCCACACTCCCCACTCTCAAGGGTAGGTTTTTAAGCCGACTATTGTAGTGTGGGATAGTCAATGTAACCTTCTGCACCAGTTGCGTAGAAAGTTTTCGGATTAGGAGTATTTAATTCTGCATCAACTAGAAAGCGTTGTGGAAGATCGGGGTTAGCAATAAATGGTCTGCCAAAAGAAACCAATTCCGCATCACCATTAGCAACTACTGTATTAGCCCGATCTTTATCGTAGCCACCATTAGTAACGATCGTACCTTTATAAAGAGGACGAAAAACCTCCAATACCGGATTAATAACGTCACGAGCAGTCAGATCGGTCGGGTTTGGTTCCATTAGGTGAATATATGCCAATTTAAAACGATTTAAAGCTTCGATCGCGTAGCCAAAAGTAGCTTTTGGATCGGAATCGTACATACCGTAGAATGTATTACTAGGAGAAAGTTTAATCCCCACTTTCTCGTCCTCCCAAACTTCTGTAACTGCTTCTACCACTTCTAGAAGAAATCGAGTGCGGTTTTCAATAGAGCCACCATACTTATCTTGACGTTGGTTGGAACCATCTTGCAAAAATTGGTCAATTAAGTAACCAAATGCACCGTGCAGTTCAATGCCATCAAAACCAGCAGTCTTAGCTTCGATCGCTCCTCGACGAAATTGCTCGACAACTTCGGGAATTTCTTCAGTTTCTAAAGCTCTTGGTGCTTCTAGATTAACTTTTCCCATTGGAGTATGTAGGGTTCCTTGTCCTGCAATAGCACTTGGCGCTACTGGCTGCTGACCATTTAATAGGGATGGATGGGATACCCTTCCGCAATGCCAAAGCTGTAAAAAAATTCTTCCCCCTTGGCTGTGGACTGCTTCTGTTACCTGTTGCCAACCTCGAACTTGTTTGTCAGAAAAGATTCCTGGACAGTTCATATAGCCATTGCTCAGAGGGGAAACCATGGTACATTCAGTAATAATTAACCCCGCTTTTGCACGTTGCGCGTAGTAAGTTGCCATTATGGATTGAGGAATACTGTCGATCGCTCGTAATCTTGTCATTGGAGCCATTACAATGCGATTGGACAGTTGATATTCTCCAAGCTCCAAGGGGGTAAAAATATCTTTTTCCATATTCATCTGCGATTTTATACTCTAATGTTTTTGATAAAAACATAATCTCTTAGATAATTAATTGAATGCAAGAAGGTACTTAATTGTTAGCAACAAACCAAATGGTACGTGACTTTCCAGAACCAGAAGTTTTCACCCGCGATTGCCCCACACAGCAGATTCTTGATGTTATTACAGATAAGTGGAGTGTAATAGTAATTTATTGTTTGGCTTATGGCCCTAAACGTTACAAACAAATTCAGCGCCGAATTGAAGGAATTTCGCAAAAAGTGTTGACCCAAACCTTACGCAACCTAGAGCGACACGGTTTGGTTTTACGAACAGTTTATGCAGAAGTCCCCCCACGAGTAGAATATGCTCTAACAAGTTTGGGAGAAACATTAATCGATCCTCTTTTAGCGATCGCTAATTGGTCTCGGCAATATTTTATTGAAGTGGCTGCATCCCGCGATCGCTACGACAACCAGCTTCCCTGAGTTAGTGTTGAACTATGAGAAATAAGATGAAAATTAGCCAATTCCTGGAAAGGTTAAACAAAAGTTGGCAAAAAATCGACAAAATAACTAATTTTTTAGTCTTCCTGGCCATCTTTTTCCTAGCTGTTCAGTTTTGCTGTCCGCCAGCACTAGCAGCAGAACCAGTGACGATAAATATTTTAGTTTACGCAAGAGGTGCGGCATTATTAAAACCCTATATGGAGGAATTTCACAAGACGCACCCCGATATTGAGGTAAATGTTATAGAAGGGCCTCACGCTACTAACTTAGTAGAAGACTTATATACTTCCTCTTTTCTTTTGGGTAATTCGCCTTACGATCTGGTTTATATAGATCCGGTTTGGATGCCTAAATTTGCCGCCGCAGGTTGGTTATTAGATTTATCCGATCGCCTTTCTGCTAAAGAAATGTCTGAGTTTGTCAGCATCGAACTCGAAGCGGGGAAATATCAAGGAAAACTATATCGAGTACCTTTTCTTAGCAGTTGTGCTATGGTTTTCTATCGTAAAGATTTGCTAGAAAAAGCTGGATACGAACCCCCAGAAACCTTTGAACAACTAATAGAAATCTCTCAAGCAGTGCAAAAGCAGGGATTAGTTAATTGGGGATATGTCTGGCAAGGCAAACAATACGAAGGTCTTTCGGCGATGTTTGTCGAAATTTTACAAGGATATGGCGCTTTTTGGATCGACCCACAAACTCTAGAAGTAGGACTCGATCGACCAGAAGCGATCGAAGCAGTGAAATTTTTGCGCACAACTATAGACACAGAGGTTTCTCCCCCTGGAGTTACCACCTACCAAGAAGACGAAACCCGTCGTCTCTTTCAAAGCGGTCAAGTACTTTTCTTGCGTAACTGGTCTTATGTTTACAATTTAGCCTCTCAACCAGATTCTCCTATTAGAGGTAAATTTGATATTAAACCAATGGTTAGCGTACCAGGAAAAAATAGCGCTTCTTGTGCAGGGGGATGGGGACTAGCTATTGCTAAAAGTAGCAAACATCCCGATGAAGCTTGGCAAGTGATACAGTTCTTGACATCTTTGGATATTCAACGCCAATATATTTTAGAAACTGGTTACGTTCCCAGTCTTGTTTCACTTTTCACAGATCCACAAATTGTGGCTAAATATAACTATTATCCTCAATTATTAGAAGTCATAAAAAACGGTGTTTTGCGTCCTAGTATTGCTCAATACGCTCAAGCCTCCGATATTCTCCAACGCTATCTCAGCGCAGCAATAACCAATAAAATGAGTCCAAAACGAGCAATGAAAGCAGCAGCAAATGAAACCCGTAGGTTGTTAAAAACTTCTGAGTAACTATTTAACTTAAAAGAACTTCTCCTATTATTAGTCCTGTATAACTACTGTTTTTTCTGAGATTGTTTGGGGTCTTTATTCTTTTCTATTTTCTTTAATAACTTTCTCCAATTTTGCCAAGCTTGGTAGTCATCTGGTTTAATTTTTAGCGCTTTTTTACAAGCTTTAATCCCTTCTTGATAGTCTTTTAAATTCATTAATGCCATACCCAGATTATCCCAAGCTTGGTAATAATTTGGATTTAGTTTTAGAGCGCGATTATAAGAAGAAACTTCCTCTTCATAGCGTCCTAAATGACCTAAAGCTACGCCGCGATTATTCCAGATGTAGTATTTTTCAGAATCTATTGTCAGCGCTCGATCGTAAGCTGTAAGAGCTTCTTCGTAGTATTCTAAGTTAACTAAAACTACCCCTAGATTATTCCAAGCTTGGGAATCCTCAGAATTGATATTAAGAGCTTGTTTGAATGATTCTAAAGCTTCTTGATATCTTTCTAGATGAGTCAAAGATTTGCCTTTGTTGTACCAAGCTTCGTATCGATTACTTTCTATTTCCAATGCTCGCTCGAAAGATTCAACTGCTTCCCCATGCTTGCCCAAATCATTGAGAACAATACCTCGGTTATACCAAGCAGGATATTGATTTGGTTCTATTGCCAAAGAGCGATCGTAGGAATCTATTTCATCTTCGCACCGTTCTAATTTTCCCAATACTAGACCTCGATTATACCAAATTTCATATTGATTTGGGTCTATTTTTAAGGCTTCCTCATAAGCTTGAAATGCTTCTTCATATCCGCCCAAGTCTTCTAAAACGTTACCTCGGTTGTACCACCCCAAGTAGTCACCTGGTTTGATATTTTCGCTTTGCTGGTCAGTTTCTGTTTCTTGTTGGTTATTTTTGAGCTGCTCTAAATAATATTTTTGCTGTTGTTCTTGGGTTAAATATTTGCTTTCATTGTAATTATTTTCAGTCATTTTGCTTAATATATTTATTTTTTAAGATAATTGGCAAGCTAACTATATATAATTTATCAACCTTTTACTCCACTACCAACATCAGTAGGAATAATATATCGTTGGACAAAGAGAAATAAAAATAAGATCGGAGCAATAGAAATTACCGAACCAGCAGCAATCAAACGCCAATCGAGAGAAAATGTACCTGCGAGGTCAACTAGCCCTCTTGGCAAAGTATAGTATTCTGGACTGTCGAGAACTATTAAAGGCCAAAGAAAGTCACTCCAGGAACCTATAAATACAAATATAGCTAGTGTCACCAATGCCGGACGTACTGCGGGTATCATTACGTGCCACCACAATCCTAATTCAGAACAGCCATCTATACGAGCCGCTTCCTCAAACTCCTTGGGGACATTCTGAAAAGCTTGTCGCAACAAAAAGATCCCGAAAGCAGAAGCTGCATTAGGAAATATAACCCCAAGATAAGTATTCTTCAAGCCTAAATTGACGGTAAGAATAAACAAAGGAATCATCACTAGTTGAAAAGGAATCATTATCGTAGAAACTACCGCAGCAAAAATTAAATCCCGTCCGCGAAAATTTAGTCTTGCTAGAGGATAGGCTGCGAGGGAACACAACAATAAATTTAAGCCTACTGTGATAGTGGCAACAATTGTGCTGTTGAATAGATAGCCTCCAAAGGGGTAATTTTCCCAAACAATACGGAAATTCTCTAAAGTTGGTTGTTGAGGTAAAATCTGGGGAGGAAAGCCAAAAATATTTTCCGAGGGTGATTTTAGAGAAGTACCGAGCAACCAGAGAAGGGGAAAAATAGTCATTATAGCGATCGCCAACAAGATTAGATATAGTCCGATCGTCTTATATTTTGAGTTTTGCATATAGGATGGCATAGCTAAGCATTAAGTAATTACACTAAACAGTAGTAACGCTTAAATCTTGCCACAAACCTATTGCGATCGCCGCTCGAGACAGGAAAACTTCACTATATAACTCAAAATGACAGTATCTTCTCAAAAATTGTCTCTACTAAAAAATCCCGATCGTCTGGAGGAGCGTCTGAAAGAAATTCCTGTCGAACCAGGAGTTTATCTAATGCGGGACGATCGCGATCGGATCCTTTATATTGGTAAGTCGAAAAAACTGCGATCGCGTGTCAGATCCTACTTTCAAAATTCCCAACACCTAAGTCACCGCATCGCCACTATGATACAGCAGGTGTGTGAAATAGAATTTATTGTTACCGATACAGAAGCAGAAGCCTTAGCATTAGAAGCAAATCTTGTCAAGAAGCACCAGCCATATTTCAACGTACTGCTCAAGGATGACAAAAAATATCCTTACGCTTGTATAACCTGGTCAGAAGAATATCCCCGTATTTTCATAACTAGAGCTAGACGCAAACAAAAGGAAAAAGATAAATATTACGGTCCTTACGTAGACGCTGGTAATTTACGCACTACTCTAGATATAGTTAAGCGAATTTTTCCATTGCGCCAGCGTCCTCGACCTCTATTTAAAGAGCGTCCTTGTCTGAATTACGATCTCGGACGCTGTCCAGGAGTTTGTCAAGAGCTAATTTCCCCAGAAGAATATGGTCAAACCGTACAAAAAGTAGCAATGATTTTTGCTGGACGGACAGGGGAATTAATAGACCTACTGCAGTCGCAGATGGAAACAGCAGCAGAAGCATTAAACTTTGAAGAAGCTGCTTGCTTGCGCGATCGCATCTCTGCTTTAAAAGCACTAACATCACAGCAAAAAGTCTCTTTACCCGACGATACAGTTACCAGAGACGCGATCGCTCTAGCAGGAGACGACCGACACTGTTGCATTCAATTATTCCAAATTCGCGCTGGTCGCTTAGTAGGACGTTTGGGATTTTTTGCCGAAGCGCGATCGGGTACTCCTGGAGCAATTTTACAACGAGTATTAGAAGAACACTACGCCACAGCAGATCCGCCAGAAATTCCCACGGAAATTTTAGTCCAGCACGAATTACCAGATAAAGAAATTTTGGCAGAAGCTCTAAGCCAGCGCAAGGGTCGTAAAGTAGCCTTAATTACTCCATTGCGTCAAAGCAAAGCAGAATTAATTGAAATGGTCGAACGCAACGCTAGATATGAATTAGAACGCAGTCAACGTAATGCCGATCGCAATACTCGTGCAATGCAAGATTTAGCAGAAATTCTAGATCTTCCAGACTTACCCAAACGCATAGAAGGTTACGATATCTCTCACATCCAAGGGACTAATGCAGTAGCTTCCCAGGTAGTATTTATCGATGGAGTTCCCGCCAAACAACACTATCGCCACTATAAAATAAAAAATCCCGCAATTAAAATCGGTCACTCCGACGATTTTGCCTCTATTGCAGAAGTAATTCGTCGTCGTTTCCGCGCTTATGAGGGAGAGAGGGGGAGAGGGGGAGAGGGGGAGAGGGGGAAAGATTTTCCAGATTTAGTGACGATCGACGGTGGGAAAGGTCAACTTTCAGCCGCGATCGCTGTCTTACAGGAGATGGATCTATTACAACATTTACGAGTAATTAGTTTAGCCAAACAACAAGAAGAAATATTCGTACCAGGAGATCCTTTCCCATTACCCACCGCTCCAGAACAACCAGGAGTGCAACTACTACGCAGACTCAGAGACGAAGCACACCGTTTTGCTGTCAGTTTCCACCGTCAGCAGAGGATGAAAAGAAGTAGGCGATCGCGCTTAGACGACATTTCTGGTTTGGGGTTTCAACGGCAAAAAGAACTTTTAGCCTATTTCCATTCTATTGACTATATTCGAGAAGCATCTGTAGAACAATTAACACAAGTGCCAGGAATTGGCTTGCGTTTAGCCGAGGAAATTTACGACTATTTTCATCCCACTAACACTTGAGGCTCCCCCGTTAACTTCCTGTCGTCAGTTCACATATAGAATGATTCTCAGGCATCGGACACTTGAGAATTTCTAATCTTAATTGTAATTTATTTAAGTTCATTTATACTAATTAAGAGGACAGACCTTTATTATAGTCCTAGACCAACTGTTTCAATTTTCGATAAACAATGACTGTCAATTCATCAGTTAGTTATTTCGTAGCTGTCAGTGAGCTTTCCAAGTCTCCAGAAGAGCAAGAAGGAATCTTGATAGAAGTCAAAGGCCAAGGAGGGGATACGGAGAAAAATCGGAGCAAAGCCTTGTCAATAATTCAACAAATGTGGGAAAAAGGCGAAATAGAAGCAGGGAAATTCCCAGATGGGATTTCCCAAGAAAATATTTTTTATGTATCATCGGATCGCTCTGATTTGAAATTTTCATCAGCCTTAAAAGAATCTCAAACAGTTTCGCCAGTAGTGCAAGGGGCTCAAGAAATCATCCAATTAACTAAACTGCAAATTGAAGTCCAAGAGACAGCAGCAGAAGCTTCTCCCTATGTAGAAATTGTCAAAACAGTACTAGAAAGAACTCGACCTTTAACACCAGAAGAAAAAGATGTAGCTAAAGATAAAAAGTACGGAAAAACCATCGAAAAACTCGGATTAGCAATAGCCAATCAAGAGGAATATCAAGAAAAATGCACGGGAAATGGACATTTAATTCTCAACGCCATTTCTTGGCAATTAAGCCAAGGTCTGACGCTCAAATCCGATGTAGTCAACAACGAAACCAACAAAGATGACAAGGCAAAAAAGGATTTTGATTAACAAAATGTACCTGAATTAACTTCAGGGTAAGCTCATCTAATTTAGTAGAAAATGTACTTGACAAAAACCCCCTTGTATAACTCTTTTTTAAAAAGATAAAGCGATTTACAGCCCACGTCTCTCATGCATTGGCTAGATAGAGCCTCAAGAATATATTCCCAACCTGCCTTGGGCTTGATTTTTGTTTAAGTCTCATTTAAAGATTTTAAATAATTGAGAAACTCTGTTAATTCTGTCTCGGTCAATTGTCGGCGCGATCGCTTACTATACATTTCCTGAAGACGATCGCGTCCTCGTTCAATTGTCCAACCGAGACGTTTCATTTCTACTAAGATTAGATCGAAATTAGATAATTCAATTACCCCAGCTATTAATTTCCAACAAGGATCGTCTCCCTCCCAATTTAGGGGACGATAAGGCATGCCCAAACTAACTGTAACTAAACAAGGATTTTTAGGTAAATTTCCTGCTTTTAATCTCTCTAAAAAAGCGGGGTCGGTAATAGGTAAGTCTCTTAATTGTTGACCTGTTTCAGTTAATAAGGAACCTCTCCATTTTGTTTCCCCTTTACTATTGATTTTATCTTGTACGGATAGTTTGGTTGCATATACTAGTTGTAGGGTTTTTCGTTTGAGAAAAGGTAGCGATCGCAAGAAAGTAACTGTGACGAAGTTGTTAGAATTGTGAAGAATGTAAGAGTAGTTGTGACAGTATTGTATTAACTCAATTGGTTTAATTTTTCCGACAATTCGCCATTTACCAGGAATAATTGTCAAATTCTCCGATTCAAAACCAAAATCAGGCCCTTCATTTTCTAGGGGAATTTCGATAATATCTAATAATTGGGGTTCTTTTCCGTCGATCGTGCGAATATATTGAGGGACGCGACCGTCATGGGGAAAATGAGTACATACTGGACGAATCCATTGACCTGTTTGGGGATTGATTCCAGCAATACACCTTTCTTTGAGTTTGTTTGAATTAGCCAGACAAATAATCTGTGTCATCAGATTCTGTTCTATTCAAGATGAGAAATTTCGATATTTCCCCACTTTTGATTTAAGTATTCTGCAACTAAGCGACGGTGACAGTTGTGAGGTTTTGCTTCGCTGCAAAGTAAGCAACCACCATTTATAAGATCGGGGGATATTTTCTCTTCAATTTGGCGATCGCCTATCAGATTCAGAAACTTTTTTGCGTAAGTCTCCCAATCAGTTCTCTTTTTTTTGTAATCATCTAAAATATCTTTAGTAGGTGCTAAATCTAAGACATGAATATAGTCAATATCTGCAATTTTTTTGAGAAAATATTGCAGATCCGATCGCTTAGCAAACCCAGCTAATTGAGATGAATTATTGAGTCTAGTATCGATTATTCTTTTCACTCCAGCATTACTTAAAAGCTCGAAAAATTGCTGGGCACTTTTTTTAGTAAAACCAATAGTAAATAAATTAATTGATTTGTTCATGGGGATTTTTCTACATAAGCTATTTTATCTCCTTGTCTAGTATAAGCTTCTTGCAAAGCTTCTTCTTTCGATCGTTTTTTAGATGGCGAGGGCGTTGGAGGATTGTCAAATAAACTAAGTTGAACTGGTTGAAGAGCTTGGGATGGATTTAGTTGGTATAAATCTAATAATCTATTTTCAAGCTGTTGGTGAGATTCTAAATTACCATCTCGCAGAATGTGATTAATATCTAAGTCAAATTGACGCAAATGGTTGCAAACTAGAATTGTACGATGACAGTCGATCGGATCTTTTTCCGCACACATTAAAGCAATTGTATAATTCTGGGAACCTTTAACTATTCGATCGATTCCCTGAGAAAATGATTCAGTAGCAGCAATATTTTCGTACACAGCTTTTCCTTCAACGTAACAATCAGGGTTATCTGGTCTCGCACCTAATTCCCGACCTAAAAAAACATAGGAAATACCTCCATTGGGAAGGGCAGATTTTAGTGCGGCTAGATTAAAGTGAGGTAAATAGCGACTGTAGGGGTGCGATCGTACGTCGGCTAAAGCTGTAATTTCATGCTTTTTCAGCAACCCCACAAACTCTTCTAAACTGAGGTTAGAATGTCCGATGGTAAATAACTTTCTAGACATATTGACATCTCCTGCCTGTGACATCCTCCCCGACTTGCGCACTTCGCTGAGTCGGGGCTTCCAAATCTCGCGATTTGGCTTTCCTGCTGCTGCGAGTGCCAACTAAACTAGTATTGTTACTAGTT
Source organism: Prochloraceae cyanobacterium (assembly GCA_030065755.1). Taxonomy (GTDB): domain Bacteria; phylum Cyanobacteriota; class Cyanobacteriia; order Cyanobacteriales; family JASJDA01; genus JASJDA01. The sequence continues at coordinate 10,022 of JASJDA010000152.1, forward strand.
CCCGTCGCTTCCTCTTCACAGGCGTTCTTCAGTTTTGGTAATGCGTTCTGCTGATTATAGTAACCAGGAAATGGTTGGTTTACCGGAATTATGTACTCAAGTTTTATTGAGCATCTATCTATCAAACACTTTTTGCTATTATACCAATCCTTTACCTCTTGCAGACAACGATTGTATAGTCGTCTGCAAGTTTCCAACCAACCAAGCATTTTTTCCTCTTGGCTAGCATGGGGGTAAATTCGATAGCAATAGTTCAGTGTTAGAGTCATATAAGAATTCTAACACAAAATTAGTAGTCTATAAACTAATCTGGGGAGGTCGCTCTCATCCCCGAAAGATGTATTTATTTTTATAAAGTACCCCTTTATAACCGATAACCTATCCTGCTAACCAATAACTTAAAGTAGAAGGGGTACTTTATAAAAATAGAATCATTGTGACCCTAATTGCGTTTCACTTATTAAGGGACTTCCCCCTCACAGGTTAAAATCTTTTTAATACCAATTTCCCTTGTGTTTGCTACAAATAATTTCGAGTGGGAGAGGGGGGTAGGGGGAAGAGGATATGTAGCAATCATTTAGGAATTTGGTATAACCTGTGAGGGCAAACTAAACGGTATAGTAAAAGTAGATTGAAAATCAACATCCCACTTCTATAGGACTAGTGGTCTTTGTAACAGTTCAGTTACCTGGGGCGCAGGTACTGGTGGAGAAAATAAAAATCCCTGTCCTAATTCACAACCAAGTTCTTTGAGCCATTGCAATTGCTGGCGCGTTTCAATGCCCTCAGCTATCGTTTTGAGCTCTAGTAAATTACTCAAGGCAATAATAGCTTCGGCAATGACCTGATTGCGGGTATCTGGTTGCTTCGGACTGACAAAGGCACGATCGATTTTCAGGTTACTAACGGGCAACTGGTGCAAATAGCTCAAAGAGGAATAACCCGTACCAAAGTCATCAATACTCAAGTCAATGCCTTTGGCTTCGATCGACTCGAGTAATTTGCGGGTCGATTCCACGTTGGACACCAGCATACTCTCGGTAATTTCCAATACTAAGCTGTGACCCTGGAGGCCACATTTATTGAGAATTTCATCAAGTTGTGGCAACAGCATCCCTTGCAGCTGTTTTACCGAGAGATTAATACTCATCCTTAAAAATTGGTCGGGAAACTGGGCTTGCCAAGTGGCTAATTGTTCGCAGGCGGACTGCAAAACCCACCGACCAATGGGCTCGATCAGTCCTGTTTCTTCGGCGATCGGGATAAACTCCCCAGGGGAGACAAAACCTCGTTGAGGATGCTGCCACCGAATTAAGGCTTCCAAACCTCGAATTAATTGCGTCTTCAGGTTAACAACAGGCTGATAGTAAAGGACAAATTCTCTATTTTCCAAGGCTTTGCGCAGATCGTGTTCCAGAGCCATTCTTTGCACGACTTGCAAGTGCATAGGGGGGTCAAAGATGGCATATCCCCCCCGCCCATTCTCCTTAGCCCGATACATCGCTAAATCGGCATCCCTTAAGAGATCTTCAGCACGATGATAGCTGTTTGTACCCAACACAATGCCAATACTAGCACTGATAAATATCTCCCGCTTGCCTACCTGTAAGGGCCAACCCAACCTTGACAAAATACGCTCTGCAACCAGCTCCGTTTCTTCTATCTCTTCGAGTTCCGATAGCAAAATTACAAACTCGTCCCCCCCTAACCTTGCTGCTAAGTCTGTTTCACCAATTAACTTCTTCAATTCTGTTGCGACTGCTAACAGCAGTTTATCCCCAAAAAGGTGTCCTAGGCTGTCGTTAACGACCTTAAAATTGTCGAGGTCTAAAAAAAGCACGGCAAATTTATACTCCCGATCGCGTTGAGCTCGCTTGAGGGCATTTTCTAGCCGCTCCATCAACAAGCTGCGGTTGGGCAAACTCGTTAGTCCGTCGTGGAGAGCATCGTGCTTTAATTGCTCTTCTACTCGAACCCGATCGCTTACGTCTCGTGAGGTGCTCTGCAAATGCCTTATTTGGCCTGACTCATCTAAAATGACTTTGATTAAGGTTTCTAGCCAGATGTACTCCCCCGTTTTTTTGCGAAGGCGATAAGTTATCGGACTAATCAAGCCTCGGGCAACTAGTTCCTGGGCTTCAAGGCAAACCCGTTCGCGATCGTCTGGGTGAATCAACTCCCTCGGATCGCCCCCCATCAATTCCTCCGGAGTATATCCCAACAGCGTTTCACTCGAAGAGGTAACGTAAAGATAACTCCCATCCCGATCGTGCAAACACACTAGGTCACTCATATTTTCAGTCACCAAGCGCAAGCGTTCTTCGCTTTTATGCAAAGCCGCTTCAGCCCGTTTGCGATCGCTAACGTCGATAATTAACGTATCCCAAACCACATCGCCATTGTCTTGGCGTTCGGGGCGACCTGCAGCTTCTAGCCATTTCACCTGTCCCGACGGAGTTGTAATGCGCCATTGCCAAAACCAGGGCTCTAGGGTGCGAGCTGAAGCCAGCACGGATTCGTACATGGACGATCGCTCTTCGGGAAAAATTAGATCCCAAAGGATTTGAGCGTCTTTAACAACTGCATCTGGTTCTATTTCCCACAAGTTGTAACACCCAGGACTCATGTAGATGACAGCATCGGAGCCATCGGGGTGCAATACATACCGCAAGATGGCTCCTGGTACATTGGCGGCCATATTGCGGAAGCGCTTTTCACTCTCTCGCAGGGCCCTTTCGGCTTGCTTGCGAGAGCTAATGTCACTATGGGTGCCAATTATCCGCAGGGGTTGACCGTTTGCCCCCCATTCCATCACTTTGCCACGAGCCAGAATCCATTTATAACTTCCGTCTTTGCAGCGAAGACGATGTTCATTCTCATAAATGAGGGTTTCACCGCTGAAATGCTTGAAGAGATCCCCATAGCACTGAGGTAGATCTTCAGGATCTACCCTGCTTAACCATTCATCTACGCTATCGCCCACTTCATCTTCGTCGTACCCCTGCATGAGTTTCCACTGTCGAGAATAAAAAACTTTATTCGTCTGCAGATTCCAATCCCATACCCCTTCTCCCGTCCCTTCCAGAGCAAATTGCCAACGAGCTTCGCTCGACCGCAGAGCAATTTCTGCCTCTCTCAGCTCAGTAATGTCTGCCGCCATAGAAATTACTACTCGCCGACCGTCTGGCAACTGACCTAAAGGCGCCGAGCTAAATTGCCAGAGCCGCTGGCGGCCCCTGCTGGTGGCGATCTTAAACTCCCCTTCTGACCAACGAGATTTTAAGGTATACTTTTTAGCAATTATGTTTTCGAGGACCTTCCCCGCTCTCTCGCCGTAGGCACGCTGCGCCCAAGCTTTAGTGGTGGGAATATCTTGGTGAGTGTAGCCAGTGATTTCTCTCCAAATTGCATTAATTAGCAATACTTCACCGTCTTCGGCGTGGACCATAATTGGGAACGGTGCCTTATCGAGCGGCCCTCGGAAGTTTTGCTCGCTAATGATATTAGAGAAGGCATTATCGGGACTTTTTTCAGGCATTGACTGCCTTTTCTCTCTTGAACTAATTCCTAGTGTGCTCTTGTAATCAACTCTTAGTAAAGGGCTCCTAATAAAACTTTATAATGTTTGCTGGTAGCCGATCGATAATATTAAATGTCCTTCGATCGCAGGTAAAAGGGAAATTTATCCCCCACTCTCCCCCTCTCCCCCTCTCCCCGAAGGATGTATTTATTTTTAATGAGGAACCCTTTTTACTTTTAGTTATCGGTTGGTGGGATAGGTTATCGCTATAGAAGGGTTCCTCATTAAAAATAGCAATCATTGGACCCCCTCTCCCCTGCATCGATCGCCACCCCTTCCCGACGAGGATCTCCTGCTCCTTCCATGATTCCTTCTGGAGTTTTTCTAACTGCATGAACTCCACCAAAAAACATATTTTGTTCTTGCCATAATACAAGTTGGGTAGACTCTGGAAGAATAACATTTTCGATCGCGTCTATTACCGACGGTTGTTCTACACTGAAAATATTATTTTCCCAATGAACTCTGGGGCTTTTTACTGCTGTTTCTGTAGACAAATTAAAATCAAGCAAATTAGAAATAACTTGTAAAATTGCGGTTCTGATGCGGTTAGAACCTCCCGAACCTAAAACCAATTCTGCTGTTCCATTTTTAAGAACAATTGTGGGCGACATCATAGAAGAAATGCGCCGATCGCATTCCCAATTATGGAACCCCAAAGGATTTAAATCTGCTTCTCCTAGCATATTATTGAGCATAATTCCCGTACCTGGAATTACATAGGAAGAACCTTCTCCATTAGTGGTAGTTACGCTAGCAGCATTTCCCTCGTTATCGATCGCGCTTATATGAGTCGTACTTCCCCATTTATTTACAGTATTTTGTAATTGGTTTTGATAAGTTTGTAAATGTTCTGCGGCTAAAAAGCGATCGGCAATATTATCTTGATAAATGCGATCGTCATAACCGTCTTTTCTACCTTCATTAGTTAAGCGCATCACCTGAGCTAATAATTCTAGATGTTCGGCGCTACCAAACTCAATTTTTTCTAAATCCACCTGTTCTAAAAGTTTTAAAGCAAACCCTATTAAAGCCCCACCAGAACTAGGGGGAGGATTAGTGACTAATTCGTAACCTCGATAATTAATTTGCAGTGGCGATCTTGTAATTACTCGATAATTAGTTAAATCTTCTAAAGTCAGATATCCTCCTGCTGACAAATCTTTGACTAATTGACGAGCAATATCTCCTTGATAGAATTCTTTTGCTCCTTTATCTGCTAACTCTGTTAAAGTTGCAGCAAAATCTTTCATAAAACATATGTCCCCAGCAGCAAGTAATTTACCTTTCGGAGCGTAGATTTTTTTAGACTCTGGAAGTTCGAGGAGAATAGGAGCGAGCAAATTTATACACAAAGCCTGAAAGTTGCTAATTTCAAACCCATTTTTGGCGTAGTTAATGGCGGGTTCTGCTACTAATTTAAAAGGCAATTTACCTAATTTTTGGTGTACTTCAAAGACCCCCGCAATATTTCCAGGTACGGCGATCGAACCCATTCCAATATGAAAAGTTTGGACTTGGGTGCCAAAATTAACATCAATGGGGTAAAAGTCGATGTCCGATCGGGGTTTTTTGTAACGGGGTGTTTGGCTAAAAAAGTCAAAAAGAATGTTGCGCTTATCTTTGGTATGTGCGAGGAAAAAACCGCCTCCAGCAGCAGAAGTAAGAGTAGACTCCACCACAAAGGAGGCTAACATCGAAGCGATCGCCGCATCGAAAGCATTCCCCCCTTCATCGAACATTTGCTGACCTGCTTCGGCTGTTTTTTGATGTCCTGCTGCGATTATACCGAAAGTTTTCTGACTCATTAACCCAACTAATCTTCAGTAGGATTAAGTATATCTTCTAGAAGAAAAAAAAATGAAGACCTACCCAGATGTTTTTTACTGGCGATCTTCAAAATTATTAATTCAAAGAAGAAAAAAACAGATATACTTACCTAAAACTCAATAACTAACATTAACACCTCATATCTATCCTAACCAAAGAATTAAAAGTACTTTGCAGTCTATAGTCTATCCTTGTTGTTCGCGATCGCGTTTCAGAAGTGAACTAGCACCCATTGCACCTACTGCTAAAAGACCTAACATTGAAGTTGGTTCTGGGACAGATTTAGTTTGGGTTGGGACATATTTAGTCTGGGTTACGTTTTTAATTTTTAGAAAACTGTCGACAGCAGTATCTTTACCATCTAGAATCCCAAATCCCAAGGTGTATGTACCGTCTGCGACGATCTCGTAAGACTCCGAATTATAAATTGAACCCTTGTTACCAACCATACTCACGTCAGCCAATAGAGTGGCTGTGTTACTGATGCTCCAAAAGCTGAAGTCATCGTAAGGTAGGTAATCTTTCGTCTTGAAAAACCAATTAAAGTTGATAATATCTCCCGTTTTAGCCTCAATAGTTGTATAAGCAAGAGCGCCAGCAGTAGCATTGACACCGCTAATATCATCTAGAGTTCCGCTAGATAATCCCAGGACATTTTCCATCTTTGTGTCAGAAACATCAGGAGAATTACTGGACAAGCTAAGATAATTATCAGTGTAATTTCCAGAACCGAGTATACTCCAATCGTTCAACTCAAACATCTTTGTCTCTGCAATAGCTACTTTCCCAAAACACAATGAGCTAATTAGAGCGATTGCACCAGCGGCTAAAGTTGAACGATTGAAGAGTTTAGTAATAGTCATGGTATTCAAATAAATATTTAAGTGAAAAAATCTAGAAGAAAAATAAACAAAAATTTCCTCTCAGTAGAAACTCAACTTTTTGCGTTAAGTACTTAATCTTCTGATTTAGTAGTTGCTTTTAATTGATTTATCTACTGAATCCTTTGTAAGAGATATTGCTATTACTTGGCAAGTGATTTGCTCGTAGTTTACCAGAAGTTTATTTTTAAATTTAGAAAATATACGGATTGACGTGGTGAATTGATTGTATCTCAATGTTTTTTACCGATCGCATCCAAGATTAAATATATTAATTTCTTATAAAACAGAGAATATATAAAATCACAATTAAGTGATAACAAAGTATAATAAAAAACTATAGATAATAAGGAGATTTTCAGTATTTTATCTAAGCTTTGTAATGTTTTTTTTAGACAATTAGCACGATCGAGCTACTATATTTCTTATGGCTTAAAGCTTTGAGCAGATGCAAAAGCAGAAAAAGTTTATAAAGCGATCGTAAAGTACAAGAGGTAAATTTAATTGGCTAAATGAAACTCAACCCAACTGCGATCGAAAATCAATTCATAAATACGGTTACGAACTTTGAGATAACCTTCTTGCTCAACTACTAATCCTGACAATAACAATTCTTTTTTCTCCAGAGTGTCAACTGTTTTAACTTTTCCTCGTTCCAAGATTTTTTGATATAGTTTTAGTAGTTGAGAGGGTTCTATGTCGCTTTTGAGAATGCGATTTTGTATGGTTTTTAAATGTTCTGGCTCGTCCTGGGATTCCCAATTGGAGATAATTTGAGTTCTGACTAAGTTTTCAATCCAAGAAGATTCACCATTAGGAGGAATATTCTTTGAAGAATCGCGGATTAACTTACAAACTTTTTGAGTGAGAAAAGGCTGACCTCTCGTCCAAGTTAATACTTCTTTGAGTACGGTTTGAGGATTGCTAATTTTCTGTCTTAATCCTTGCAACAGAGGTTGAGCTTCGTGTTCTTTAAAGCCCTCTAGTTCAATCCTTCTGCCAATATTAAAAGGAGTTCTTCTTTGGTCAGTCA
>JASJDA010000153.1 GCA_030065755.1 Prochloraceae cyanobacterium
GATTTTATAGTGGAAAACAAGGGGAGCATACCTTAAAATTTCAAGTAGTTTTTGCACAAAAAACTGGACTAATAATGTGCTTAAATCATGAAAAGGGAAAAACTCATGATTTTAAATTATTTAAAAATAGTCAAGTAAAATTCCATAAATTACTTAAAGTAATAGCAGACAAAGGCTATCAAGGACTTGCTAAAATTCACAAGTTTAGTGAAACTCCTATTAAAACCCCACGGGGCGGAAAATTAACTAAAGAACAGAAAAAATATAATCGCACATTAAATCGATTAAGAGTCGTAGTTGAACATATTAATCGTCGCTTAAAAATCTTCAATATTTTATCCTATCGATATCGAAATCGTCATAAGAGATTTGGCTTGAGAAGTAATTTAATTGCGGGCATTTATAATTACGAATTAGCCAGATAAATTAAAACAAGAAATTAAATATATCGAGAAAATTCAGGAATTAATCAATGCCTGCGATCGAGTTTTTATGTCAATTTTTCTTCTCTGCCGCGCCGCTACGCGGAGCTATCCGAGATCGCCAACTCCAGCCCTCGATCGCCAATTCCAGCCCTCGATCGCCAGTTCCAGCCCTCGATCGCCAGTTCCAGCCCTCGATCGCCAGTTCCAGCCCTCGATCGCCAATTCCAGCCCTCGATCGCCAATTTCAGCCCTCGATCGCCAGTTCCAGTCATCGATCGCCAGTTCCAGTCATCGATCGCCCTTCTACTTGAACAAAATAGCCTTTAATTAGATCACAAAATATTTATGAAAGAGGTCTACTGTTCCCTGTTCCCCATTCCCTGTTCCCCGACTTCTGCAAGAAGTCTATTGAACCTTTGCCATAGGGCAGAAGTCTAAACTTGTGGAAAAAATAAAATAAGAAATTATGGTATCTCCCCAATCTAGGGCACTATTACCAATAGTCGGGGGAATTTTAGCTATTGGGCTTGTAAAGACCAAACAAGCCAAAAGTATAACTCCCGATCCTCAAATACTACACGTTTTAAATCGTCTGAGTTTTGGCCCCCGTCCTGGAGAAATTGAAAAAATTAAATCTACAACTATAGAAGCTTATATTCAATCCCAACTCGATCCAAAATCTATTCCGGAGTCCCCCAAACTAACCCAACGACTCGATCGCTTAGAAACCCTCTCCATGACTCCTGTAGAAATATTTACAGAATACGTACCTACGCGCCGCCAGCGACGGCAAATGTCTCGACAACAAATCAAAATGCAGCGCAAGCGCAGCCGTAAAGTAATCAGACAAGCGATGCAAGCACTTTTAATGAGAGCGATCGACTCCACCAGACAACTCCAAGAAGTCACGAGCGATTTTTGGTTTAATCATTTCAATGTATTTGCTCGCAAAGGATTAGCATACCTGTGGGTAGGCAACTACGAACAACAAGCAATTAGACCCCATGTTTTCGGTCGTTTTCGAGATTTACTAGGAGCTACTGCCCGTCATCCTGCTATGTTAGTTTATTTGGATAACTGGCTTAATACCGCTCCCGACAGTCCAGGTGCGCGAGGTAGATTTAAAGGTATCAATGAAAATTATGCTCGCGAATTAATGGAACTCCATACTCTAGGAGTAAATGGAGGCTATACTCAAGAAGATGTTGTAGCTTTAGCTCGTATTTTAACTGGGTGGAGTTTGTCCCGTCGGGGTCGTAAAGGTGACGGAAGTGGATTTTATTTCAATCCCAATCGCCACGACTTCAGCGATAAAATTTTTCTGGGACATACAATTAAAGGTAGTGGCATCGAAGAAGTAGAGCAAGCATTAGATATCCTCGCAAGCCATCCCTCTACTGCACGCCACATTAGCTATAAATTAGCTCAATATTTCGTTGCTGACGAACCGCCAAAAACTTTAGTCGATGTCTTAGCTAAGCGCTTTTTAGAAACAGATGGAAATATTGGCGCTGTCCTCCAGACTCTTTTCCAAACTCAAGAATTTTTAGATCCTAAATATTACGGTAGCAAGTTCAAAACTCCTTACCAATACATCATCTCAGCAATACGAGCCAGTGGAGCCGAAAATCCCAAACATAATTTTACTTACGGGATGTTGAGACAGTTAGGAATGCCTATTTATGGTTGCCAAACCCCTAACGGATACAAAAATACTCGAGATGCATGGCTAAATCCTGATGGAATGATGCGTCGCGTCAGTTTTGCCACTGCTATAGCTAACGGTCGTCTCAATAACAAAAAACCAGTAGATGCAGACCAACTAGTAGAAACTTTGGGAAATACTTTTAGCGATCGCACAAATGATGTTATCGAAAATAGCCCTCAGAGGTTAAAAGCAGCATTGATGTTAGGTAGTCCAGAAATGATGCACCGTTAGTTAGGGAGAGTGGGGAGAGTGGGGAGTAGGGGGAGTGTGGGGAGTGTGGGGAGTGTGGGGAGAGGGGGAGAGGGGGAGAGGGGGAGCAAGGGAGCAGGGAGATAATTAACAGCCAACAGCTAACAGCCAACAGCTAACAGCCAACAGCAAATAGCCAACAGCAAATAGCCAACAGCCAATAACTAAAATGAAAAGAAGAAAAATCATACAATACGCGAGTATATTTACTGCGGCTACTTTAATCCCTGTGGGAATGAGTGGCTGGGTAGCAAAAACAGTTGCGCAAACAAATAGCAGCAAACGACTGATAGTTGTCTTTTTACGAGGCGCGATCGACGGTTTAAATGTGGTCGTTCCTTATCGAGAGTCGGCATACTATGAAGCTAGACCTACTATTGCCATTCCTACTCCCGACGAGGAAGGGGGAGTTTTAGATTTAGACGGTCGTTTTGGTTTGCATCCAGCATTGGCAGATATTATGCCTCTATGGAAGCAACGAAGCCTAGCTTTTATTCACGCTTGCGGTTCCCCAGATCCGACCCGATCGCATTTTGAAGCACAGGATTACATGGAAAGCGGCACTCCTGGAATAAAATCTACTCAAGACGGTTGGATGAATCGATTATTGGCAACTCTTCCCCAAGGAACTCCTACTCAAGCAGTGAATGTAGGAGAAACTATTCCTCGCATTTTAAAAGGTTCTCTAGCAGTTGCTAACCTCCCGACAGGGAGAAAGGCTAGAAGGAAACTAGCAATAGACAATCCCGTAATTAATGCTGCTTTCGATCGCCTCTATAGTGGCAGCGACCCCCTCAGCTTAGCCTACCAAGAAGGTATGAAGGCGCGGGAAATTTTGATGCAAGAATTAAATGAGGAAATGATGCAAGCGTCTCGCGGCGCACCATCCCCTGTCAATTTTTCCACCGATGCCCGCAGATTGGCAAGATTAATGAAAGGAGATGCTCGAACTCAACTGGGTTTTATGGCTTTAGGTGGCTGGGACACCCACGCCAACCAGGGAAGTATTAAAGGACGTTTAGCAAGATTTTTAAAGCCTTTAGGTGAAGGTTTGGCTACTTTAGTTCGAGAGTTAGGATCTGTCTACTCCGACACTACTATTGTTGTTATGTCTGAATTTGGTCGTACCGTGCGCGAAAACGGCAATAATGGCACCGATCACGGTCATGGAAATGTCATGTGGGTTTTAGGTGGCAAAGTTAACGGCGGAAAAATATACGGAGAATGGCCGACTTTAGCCGAGTCTGCTTTATATCAAGGACGTGACTTAGCGATTACTACCGATTTTAGAGATGCGATCGCTTCTATCTTGGAACAACACCTACAACTTTCTCACTCTAATTCGAGCCAAATTTTTCCGGATTACACCTCTAGCAATCGTCTTAAATTAATAATAAAGTAAAGATATGTTATGAAAGTCTTGACAAAATGGTTGTTAGTCCAGAGAAAATAATAAACGCGAAACAAGAGATTGAGACTGTTCCTGCAGGGGGAGACGATCCCTCCCGTTTCGACTGGAAAGAAGCTTGGTATCCTGTTTTTTATGTAGAAGACCTAGATAAAACCAAACCTACCCGCTTTACTCTCCTCGGTACAGATATTGTTATTTGGTGGGAAGAAAAAACCCAATCTTGGAGTGTATTAGAAGATAAATGTACCCACCGTCTAGCCCCTCTTTCCGAAGGCAGAATAAACGAAGAGGGTTTGTTAGAATGTCCTTACCACGGTTGGGCTTTTTCTGGCGAAGGGAAATGCAAAGCGATCCCCCAGCAAATAGAAGGAGGAAGTGCAGAAACTTCTCAAAGGGCTTGCGTTGCCTCCATGCCTACAGCAGTACGCCAAGGACTTTTATTCGTTTATCCTGGTAGCCCAGAAAGGGCGGAAAAAACTCCCATTGCGATCGTCGAACCTATAGAAGAAGACCCCCAAGATTGGGTAGTTCTCAACACTTTTAGAGATTTGCCTTACGACGCACTTACACTTTTAGAAAATGTAATCGACTCCAGTCACATTCCTTATACTCACCACCGCAGTGTAGGAAACCGATCTAATGTTATGTCAATGGAACTGGAAGTTGTTGAGTCAGACAGGCAAGGTTTCAAAGGATTCTGGGAAGAAGGGCCGAGAAAAGGAACCCTAGGGTCGCAATATACGAATTTTATCGCACCATCTCTAATGTGGCACGATCTAACTTCCCAACAGTTTGGCAGAACTATGACTGTAGTTTATGCCACCCCTATACGCAAAGGCGAGTGTCGTTTGTTTGCCCGTTTTCCGTTTAAATTTTCCTCAAAAATACCGAGTTTATTTATAAAATTAACACCCCGTTGGTATTCTCATATAGGTAACAATAACGTATTGGAAGACGACCAAATTTTTCTTCACCACCAAGAGAGATATTTAGAACGAGATGGCGGTAGTTCAAATATTGCCAAAGCCTTTTACTTGCCCACCAAGGCAGACCTATATGTATCTGAGTTACGCAACTGGGTTAATAATTACAATGCCGATCCATTTGCTGGAGAAAGTTTACCGCCCGCGCTTACCAAAGAACAACTTCTCGATCGCTACCATTCCCACACTAAAAAATGTTCTAGTTGTAGGGCTGCTTTAGCTAATATTAAACGGTTGAGATTCTGGTGTGGAGTTATTGCTCTTATTATTTGGGCAACTTCTCCCATTTTGTTTCTTTCTTTTGGAGGCACAATTGCCATTTCCGTAGGGACGATCGCGACCATTTTAACATTGTCTGGTGCTTGGTTTGGTTTGGGTAAATTGGAAGGACGCTTTTACCGAGGTCGAGAAATACCGCCTCGAAACCTACCTGAGAAAAAGTAGTTTTTTTGGTGAATATAACAAGTATGATATAAAATTTCAGCAAGGTTCGACAACTAAATATGGTAGCTTACCTCAGGCATAAGGAGATATTCATGAAAAAGTTACTAGCTGGTTTAGCCTTCCTTTCAACTCTGGGAACAGTTAACGCAGCAACTGCGGCATCCTTTTTTCGTGCTGACCTAGAGGGCTCGCAAGTTGTGCCGCCTACCCCATCCAGCGCAGCTGGATTCGCAACCTTCACCCTCAACGACGATCGGACAGCGCTAGAATACTTCATCCAACTGGAAGGGTTGACGCTCAAATCTGACATCTCGGAACGAACACAGCCACAGGATGTTACCAAGATTCACTTGCATGTCGCGCCGCTCGGAGCCAATGGCCCCCATGTGTTGAATATCTTCGGTCTTCCTAGTGAGGATGACCACGATCTCGTGGTGGACTTTGCTGCAGGCACTTTGAGTGGAATTTGGAATGACAGGAATGTTGTCGATCTAAATGGTAACGGGTTAGCGGATAACAATGAAACTAAACCCCTCACCGATTTTCTTGATGAATTATTCGCTAGTCAGCTTTATGTCCAGGTTCATACCGTGAAGTTTGATACGCCGGACTTTCCAGGAGAATTACGAGGCCAAATTTCAACAGTTCCTGAGCCAGTTCCTGAGGCTTCAACAGTGCTCGGGATGTCTTTTTTGATGGGGGTTGGTGTAATAATCCAAGGAAAAAGGAAGTAATAAGTAACTCAACAAAATATTTTGTATATTTTGTTGAGAATTTTTGAGCCGCGATCCCTACGGGATCCGCGTAGCGGCGCGGGATGCTAGAAAGGCGATCGAGGCAGTGAGCAAGCGATCGTATCGGGACAAACTGCATTGTGTGGGAATTAAGTCAAAATAATACCAATTCATATGGTTCCGTCGCAAAAGTCGTGCCCTCGACAATCCCCAACGAATCTCAAACTCCTTACTAGGAATCAACACCCAATTCCAGAATCAAACTAAATTCGCGATCGCTGAAAGTGGCGCTGCGCGATCGCAGAGATATTGTTGGGGTAACATTTAATCTTAACACAGCCATTGAATAGATTTTGCCATATCTTAATTGCTGTAAAGGTTTTGGGTTTCGCACTGGGTACTAGTCTAAACCTCTAGCAAACGAGCTACCTTTAGGATCAGACAGCATGTTGTAGACGAGGTAATCGCACCCTCCATTACCATTTGAACCGCTGCCTCTAAATCATAGGTGAATACCTCAATACCTTCTTCCGGTGAGAGTTTATCAACGTCAAAATCCTGAGCCAAAAACAATTGCGCTCCCCCCCTTATTATATTTGGAGCGTGAGTTACATGGCCAAGAGGGGTCCATGTGGCCGCTGAAACTCCGAATTCTTCCCTAAATTCTCGCTTAGCTGCGAACAATGCATCTTCCCCTTCCTCAACCCCGCCACCAGCAACTTTAACATCATATCTATTTATTGCATACATAAACTCACGAATAAGATAAATGCGTTTATCCTTGTCTATGGGAAGAATCGCTACTCCACCTCTGCCACATCTGATTTCTATCACTCCAAATATTCCCTGCCTGTCGTCAGGGTGAATTACCCGATCTTCAACTACTCGGATCCATGGATTTTCATAGGCAATTCGTCGTGAAGTGACCTTGAATGGACCGCGCCTTTCAATTTCGTGCTCTTTATTATAAGTCATATCAAATCCGGTTAAATGAACTCAGTATAATTCGTAGAAGGTGCATTCCCCATCGTTTAAATAGAAGAAAATCAAAAAAATACGACTCACAAAGAAAGAAAAATAAACAAAAACAATCTAAGAATTATCACAAAGCTAGAAAGCATTACGCTAAAAAGCATTTAAAAGTAAGTAGGCAACGTAAAGACCACGCTGTGAAGTTAGCGCGGTGCGTATATACATCTAATGACTGTATCGCTTATGAAGATTTAAATGTAAAAAATCTGGTTAAAAATTCTAGATTGTCAAAAAATATTTCTGACGCTGGTTGGACTTTGTTCCGCAATTGGATTGAATATTTTGGTTGTAAGTCAAGAATCCCCCACTAAAGCGACGTAAGGAGCTTAGTGGTGGGAGTGTCAAGAAAGTCCAAGGGATATCCCACGAGCCATGCTGGATATTAACCCCCAGATTTGAACAACTTTTAACACGGAATCAAAGACTTAAACAATCTTACTGATGTCGAGACATTTCTCAAACAAACAGGATTATCTCGAACAGAACTGCCCGAACTACTTAAGCAAAATCTTCATCAAGACGAACTGGATGCGGGGTTAGCTCATAACTTCTATATCAATCAAGTTCTAGAAAGCGATCGATTCGTTCATACGCTCGAGAACCTCATTCTGGAATTGAAAGGATACTGGCCAATGAATGAGGGTAGTGGGAAAGTTATCCGCGATCGCGCAGGAGAGAATAATGGGACTTTACAAGAAGGTAATGCGAAATGGGAAACAGTGAATGATTTTCCTGGTGCTGATTCCAAAGTTGTGTTGGACTTTGATGGATCGTCAAACTTTGTTGAGATTAACAATCCTTTTGATAACTCTACAGATTTTACCATTTCACTGTGGGTCAAACCCTCAGTGATTAATGATGGTAAAAACTACGGATTTATTGGTAAACAAGAAGAGCAGTATAGCCAACCAAGTCTGTGCTTAGCTAAGGATAATGGTCAGGATCAAAATAATAATGGTGACGATAAAAAAAGGAAAGGATTACATTACGATTCTTACTCTGATACTGAAGAGAGGGAGCGTTTTTATGGCACCATACCCAATTTCTTCACCTCAGCTAATGAGTGGGTTCATGTTATTTGGATTAAAAATGGCAATGAATATAGATTTTATCGCAATGGTCAACTCTTTGCGACAAGACCAGCACCACAAGAGCTTTACATTAACTCTGCTAGCAAATATTGGATAGGAAAAGTAGATAATTATTGGCAAGGTCAAATTGCCGAAGTCCGTATTTCGAATATAGTCCTTAGTAATAGTACTTTAGACCGAATTAATCGCTTCCTCCGCCTTGCTAAAAAGCTGAACTGGTCTTTCAGCGACCTTGATTGGGTGCTGACCTCAATTCAGGCGAATGAAATAGACGAAGAAGCCATTAAAAAAATTGCCAAGATTAAAAAGATACAAGCCAAATATAAGCTGCCTCTGGATGTTTTGTGCAGTTTCTGGCACGATATGAAGACCATCGGGGTTGGCAAAAATCCTGAAAAACCTCAAGATTTGTTCGATCGGGTATTTAACAATCCCTTTAAAGAAATTCTTGGCGATCAGTTCTTTCGCCTTCAAGATGATATTAAACAGATTAACTTGAACAACCTCGATCGACAAGCTGAAACTAATCCGATCGTGGGAAGGATATTGGCTGCTCTTCGTCTGAATGTTAATCAATTAATTGATATTGTACGAGTAATTTGGGGACAAGAAGGTACTGTTGACTTAACTGTTGAAAAGTTATCGCAGCTTTTCCGCACCAGCCAAATCTTGCGATTACTGAGATTAAATATTGAAGAATATCAGCATTTGTTGAGTTTCCTAAGCCTTGACATCAAAGAAATCAGTTCTCTTTCCATCGATCGATTTATCCAAATTACTGAACTAGCAGAATGGATAAAAGAATCTAAATTTAAGATTGATGAACTAGATTACATCATTACCATTACCAGCAACCTTAGCTCCAATCTCGATCTCGGATATTCAGAAAATGATATAGAAAATGATATCCGTGAGGGGATGAAATCATTGTGGCAATTAGCTGCTGATTCACTTCTCAAACCTTCTGATTTTATTGGAGAAGAAATTGACAAAGAAAAAGCACTAGATATCTTTGAGGAATTACTAGAAAGAGATTTCATTAAAGAGGTTACCAGTAATTACGAGAAGGTTCTCAACATCAGCCTTGAGGAGAAAATTGCTATTGTTCTGGATAGTGAGATAACAATTGAGGAGGAATCTCTAAAGGAGATTATCAAGGAGCAGTTGTACGAGGATGACTTTCAACGTCTATCACAGAAGCAAACACAGCATTTGCAAAAAATACTTCAAAAAGCTTATGGTAAGCAGAAAGAAGAAATAAACGAGATTGCTTCATTTTTTGCTATAGAAGCTGATGTAGCCTCTAGTTTACTTGATTTTACTGCTACTGCCCCCCAGACTCCGGATTATGTACAACTTCTTCTCACTCCAGTGCAAGAACCAGTGCAAGAAAAAGAAGAAAAACTCACTCCAGTGCAAGAAAAAGAAGAAAAACAATGGTCTAAAATTCGAGAATTTTTCCGATTTCTGTCAAGAATACTTCTACTGACTAAGAAACTAGAACTGACTACCGCAGAACTTAAGTGCATCGCAGACAATAAACAAGCTTTCGGCATTGACGAACTATCCCAGTTAACTATCAGCAACATCCAAACAATCGATCGCTTTAAAAAATTAATTGAAGCTTTCAGTGACGAAAAGGATAAATTGGTTGAATATTTTGCCCCTGTCTCTGAAAAAGGCGAAGAGAAGGAAATTGAGGAGCTTGCTAAGCTGACTGGTTGGAAATTAGAACAGACTTCTCTACTGGTTTCCCCAGCAGAGAACCAAGAAAACACGAAGTTCAATCTTGGCAGAGATCTACACAAGACGGTTGAAGGCATCGTTAAACTAAAACAGTGCTTTAACTTAAGTCACCACCTGGGGGTGAATGTTTCCTGGTTTATCAAGTTACTGAAGCTGGAAAACTTGCCCGTCGCAGGAGAATCAGCAATAGACGGAAACGCTATTGCAAATTGGCAACTTTATCAAGATGCTGCTCGATCGGTCAAAGAAATTGCCAAAGCTAAATATGACCATGAGGAATGGGTCAAAGTTAGCGAAAAACTTGAAGGTGAACTGAGCGAGCGCAAGCGGGATGTACTAACAGCCTGGATCTTATGGAAAAACAAATATAACAATTTGCGCGACCTTTCTCAAGATTTACTTATTGATGTAGAAACCTCTAGTTGTGCCTCCGTCTCCTACATCAAAGAAGCAACTCTTGCCATTCAAACTTATTTACATCGCTGCCGCATGGGATTGGAACCAGGGGTAAATAAACTAGATATTCCCGAAATTTGGTGGCAGTGGATGATGAATTACCGGGTTTGGGAAGCAAATCGCAAAATATTCTTGTATCCAGAAAATTATCTCGATCCCAGCCTGCGGCAGACAAAAACCCCGATTTACAAAGAACTTGAAGAGGAGTTACTACAATCGGAAGTCACTCAGGAGTCAGTAGAAAAAGCCTACCAAAACTATTTTGATAAATTTGCCGAACTAGCACAGCTCAAACCAGCAGGCGGCTATCATTGCACTGTGGAAAATAGTTCCGGACGGCAAGACACCCTATATTTGTTTGGTCGCACCGCCACCGAACCCTACACCTATTATTACCGCGAGTGCATCAATCCCACAGACAAAAAGCCAACTTGGAAAGCTTGGCAGAAAATTGATTTGACTATCAACTCAGAATACATCAATGCAACTTATGCCTTTAACAAGTTGTTTATCTTTTGGGTAGAAGTAGTTCAATTAGGCGGCAACAAAACTGAACCCGAAACTAAAGCAGAAACTAAAGCAACCATTAAATATTCATTTCAAAAATTTGGGAAACAATGGATTCAACCCCAAACCCTAGCCAAAGATATTGTCATTGAAGACTATGACTCTAATACAGATGGAAACCTATGGCGGAAAGTAAATGCGCTGCCCATAGCTGGTAATGGTTCAGAGCCAGAAAAAATCCTAATCCTGTTTGGGAATCTCGAAGAGGATGCTCAAGGTTTTAAAAATCTACCTTCAAAACAACTAAATCTACCTCCGAAAACAGCAACCACTTTAACCATCGATTTGCTGCAAGAGAATACAAATGTGACCTTGCAGAATCAGCCCTCTAATGCTAAACGAAGCGTAATATCCGACAGTCAGTTGATGGCGATCGTAACCAATAATGTTTTGTACGATAACTATGCTGACGACTTCACAGATCTCCAATCTATAAGAGGACTGGTAGGCTACTGGCCAATGAATGAGGGTAGTGGGAATGTTATCTACGATCGCGCAGGCAACAAAAATGGAAATTTAGAAGGGAATCCCCAATGGAAAAAAGTCGCAGATTTTCCTGGTACTGATTCCAGAGATGTGCTGGAGTTTGACGGAAACGATGATTATGTTTCTATTACTCTAAATGAACCTGAAACAGAAATTACTCATACATTGTGGTTTAAAACCACCAATGGGAATGTGGGACTTTTTTCTATTACTAATAATTCTGGAAGTAATAACGATCGCCACATTTATTTAAAAAATGGAAATCTCAAGACTCGTGTTTGGAGAGATGAGACTATTGGCACAAAAGGATTAAACTTAGCAGACGGACAATGGCATCATGTCGCCCATGTTATAGGTGGTTCCGTTGGTGGACAACAAATCTATATTGATGGAGAATTGAAAGCAACAGGGACAAAAGCTGCCTCGGATTTTAATTGGGACCCCACTACTGTACGGATTGGTTTTTCAAAAGATGCTGATAATGACTATTTTGATGGACAAATTGCTGAAGTCCGCATTTGGGATGTAGCTCTTAGTGCCGAGGAAATCACTACAGATATTATTTCTAGGATTGGACTGGTGGGATACTGGCCAATGAATGAGGGTAGTGGGAATGAGATCCGCGATCGCGCAGGCAACAACAATGGGACTTTACAAGAGAATCCCAAATGGAAAATAGTTACTTTTCGTGATTCTAAATCCAGATATGTGCTGGAGTTTGACGGAGAGCGTGATTATATCTCATTTAGTAGTTCTAATGTTCCTGTAGGCAATGAAAACTACACCATCGCAGCCTGGATTAAACCCTACAGAATGGGAAATGGAAGTCAGGGAATTGTTGGTTGGGGAAAGTATTATGAAAAAAACGAAGTAAATGCTCTAAGACTACTGGATAATCAGATTAATAACTATTGGTGGATGAATGACTTCGGTGCTAGTGTGGAAGATTTAACAGATAGGTGGCATCATGTAGCCGCAACATTTGATGGTACAACTAGAAAAATTTTCCTCGATGGCGAAGAAGTCGATAGTGATAAACCATCTGGACATAATGTTACTCACAAGGATAACCTGACTATTGGTCGGACGGGTCCGACTCAGTATAAAGAATATTTTAAGGGTCTAATTGCTGAAGTCAGCATTTGGAATGTAGCTCTTAGTGCCGAGCAAATCAAGTCTGCTTCAATCCCTTTAATCCCATTAATAAAAACAAACATATCTAAGCCTCATGTCTCAGTCAGTGCAATTAAGAATCAACCAGGGTGGTTTACTTTCGATAACGGAGACGAGGCTTTTCTGGCTATTCCTCAGAAAGCTAAGGATAAGGAGAAAGCTCAGGTTTTCAAACAGATTGACAATAGCTTAAAGGCAGTTACTGAAGATGGTCAAATCACGCTGTCCTATGATGAGGATCTTTCCGATATTTCCAGTCTATCTGAGCTAGACTTTACCTTCACCAGACTAACCACCACCACTATTCGACAATTAAGTCAAAAAATGTTTATAGGAGGTTTAGATCGTTTACTAACTCTAGATTCACAACTCATACCTGAATTAAATTTCGATCGCTTCTCTCCTTCGGAGTTTGTTCTTCCTCCTAACACCAGGCAATTAGATTTTGACGGTCCCCATGGGATTTATTTCTGGGAAATATTTTTCCACATTCCCTTTTTAGTCGCCAACACCCTAAACGCCAACCAGCGATTTGAAGAAGCCCAGAAATGGTATCACTATATCTTCAATCCTACAGTTCAGCTTCCAGACAATGAAAAAGGGCTGGTAGGCTACTGGCCAATGGATGAGGGTAGTGGGAAAGTTATCCGCGATCGCGCAGGCAACAACGATGACAAGAACGATGGGACTTTAGAACGGAATCCCCAATGGAAAGAAGTCACAGATTTTCCTGGTGCTGGCTCCAGAAAAGTGCTGGAGTTTGACGGAACGGATGATTACATCTCATTTAGTAGTTCTAATGCTCCCTTAGGCAATCAAAGCTACACTATCGCAGCTTGGATTAAACCTGATGAAATGGGATCTCGTGGAATTGTTGGTTGGGGAAACTATAAAATAACAAATGAAGTCATTACTCTAAGACTAATGGGTAAGGCTGAGGCTACTAATGCTGATGGTATTCGTCACTGTTGGTCGTCCCATGACCTCCCCGCACCTGTGGGAGATTTAACAAATAGTTGGCATCATGTAGCCGCAACATTTGATGGTACAACTAGAAAAATTTTCCTAGATGGCAAAGAAGTCGCTAGTGATAAAGCATCTGGACTTAACGTTACTAAGAACGATAATCTCACTATTGGTCTGACTTGGGATAGAGAATATTTTAATGGACAAATTGCTGAAGTCAGAATTTGGAATGTAGCTCTTAGTTCTAAGCAAATACTTGATGAGGTAAGTAGGCATACAAGCGATCGCTTTTGGCGTTACCTGCCATTCCGAGGCAATAGCCTGCAAAAACTCCAAAAGATTTTAGAAGACACCCAGGCTATTGAAGCCTACAACGATAATCCTTTCGACCCCCACGCGATCGCCCGATTGAGAATCGGTGCTTACGAAAAGGCGATCGTCATGAAATACATCGACAACCTACTCGACTGGGCAGACCAATTATTTGTCCAAGATAACAGGGAGTCCATTAGTCAAGCGACTTTACTCTATCTACTGGCTTACGATTTACTGGGAGACAAACCGGAAAACTTAGGCAAAAGGCCATTGCCAGACCCGAAAACATTCCAACAAATCAAAGAACAATATCAAAATCAAAATCAAGATCAAAAAAAGGACATTCCCCAGTTTTTAATCGAGCTAGAGAATCGAGTTAGCGATACTACTCCCATCGCCAGCGCACCGTTTAACGATCTTAATACCTACTTCTGCGCTCCAGAGAACGAACAATTTATGGACTATTGGGAGCGAGTAGAAGATCGGCTTTATAAAATTCGTTATTGCTTGAGTATCGAGGGAGTCAAGCGACAATTGGCACTATTCCAAGCCCCCATCGAGCCAGCCCAACTGGTTCGGGCAGTCGCAGGGGGGAAAATGCCTTTGAGTGTGGTTTCCCAGTTAACCCCTGCGGTTCCCAACTATCGTTTCGATTATATGCTCGATCGAGCCAAAAACATCACATCCACCCTCATTCAACTCGGCTCATCTTTATTAAGTGCGCTAGAGAAAAAAGATGCAGAAGAACTAGCTTTGCTCAGAAGCAGCCACGAACAAAGCATCCTAAAACTGATTACCACAACTAAAGAAAAGCAAAAAGAAGAGGCAGAAGAAACCTTAGCATCACTCCAGGAAAGCCAAAACAGTGCCAAACAACGTCATACTCACTATGCTCAATTGATTGAAGTTGGTCTATCAGCTTTGGAAATCAGTTATATTCCGGTTATGGGCGAAGCTATCAACTATAAGGTAGGTGCTGGCATTATGAGAACATTAGCAGTGATTTTGTATGCGCTTCCAGAAATTAAGGTAGGTGCACCAACAACTCTAGGGACAAGCTTCGGTGGTGGTCACTTTGGGTCAGTAGCGAATGCGGGTGCTGGAGTTTTCGACGATACTTCTTCTACGTTAACTTTGATCGCTCAATTGTTACAGACAATAGGGGGCTATGAACGCCGCCAACAGGAGTGGGAACTGGAAAGGGGTTTAGCTGAAATCGACATTGAGCAAATCGAACATCAAATAAAAGCCCAAAAGATTCGACAAATCATTGCCGAACAAGACCTTACAACCCACAACAAAAGCATCGAGCAAGCAAAAGAAATAGAAGACTTCCTCAAAGGCAAGTTTACCAATAAAGAGCTGTATCAGTGGATGATAGGTCGCCTATCTATCCTCTACTTCCAAACCTACAAAATTGCTCTGGATATGGCAATGGCAACCCAAAGGGCTTACCAATACGAACTCAATAAAGACGACACCTATATTAACTTCGATTATTGGGACAGCTTGAAAAAAGGCTTGCTAGCCGGAGAAAGTTTAATGTTAGGTTTAAACCAACTGGAAAAAGCCTACATAGAGGGTAATGTCCGCCGCCTAGAAATTGAGAAAAAAATCTCTCTGCTACAATTAAATCATCTAGCTTTCCAAAAATTGAAAGAAACTAGAAAATGCGAATTTGAATTGAGTGAAAAACTTTTTGATTTCGACTTTCCAGGTCACTACTGCCGTCAAATCAAGACCATTGCTATTTCCATCCCCGCAGACGTGGGAACAGCAACCTTAACCCAACTCTCTAACAAGACACTATTAAAACCCGATGATAAAGCAGTTGAATATTTACTAGGAAAAGGAGAAGGAGATCCACCAGACGAATCTGTTTTGCGCCCGAATTGGCGGCGCAATCAGAAAATTGCCCTTTCCAGAGGGGCTAACGATAATGGCTTGTTTGAGCTTAATTTTGGGGATACAC
Organism: Prochloraceae cyanobacterium; assembly: GCA_030065755.1. Classification (GTDB taxonomy): domain Bacteria; phylum Cyanobacteriota; class Cyanobacteriia; order Cyanobacteriales; family JASJDA01; genus JASJDA01. Next base: position 15,759 of record JASJDA010000153.1, read on the forward strand.
GCTACTTACCCTTTGAAGGGACAGGTGCAGTTTCTACCTGGGAACTCAGTTTACCCAAAGCAACCAATCGCATTGATTTTGAAACCATTTCCGATGTGATTATTACTTTAAGTTACACGGCATTAGATGGAGGGGATAAATTTAGGCAAGATGTCACCAATTTAGATGCATTAAAACGTTATTCTGAGGCTTATTATTTCAACCTCAAACAAGCATTTCCAGGTGAATGGAAGACTTTTATGAATTCACATACAGATACGAATTCGCAAAAGTTGAATTTTCATATCTCTTCTGAGATTATTTCCCCTCACATCGAAAATGCCAAACTTACGCAGATACTCTTTAAGCTTGATGCTCCTAAAGTATCATCCAATCAATCCTTTATCACTTTGGAAATAGCAAATGGACAACTTTTAGAAATTAAACTCCAGGATAACAATATCGCTATCGTTGATGAAAAAAAATTAAGTAATGAACAGTTTGCTGGTAATTGGGTTATTAATTTCGACCTAAATGAAGTTCCTGATAGTTTGAAGAAAAAGGATGGATTTTTAAATCCTGAAATCGTCAATAATCTAGAATTAATCTTGATATACGAGGGGAAAATAATTTGGGAGAATGACCTTACATAGATATTTGTCCTCGATCGTAGGCAGCTTCTAATTCATCTAATTTTTTCCAGTATTCTTTAGTTGCTTCTAACAAATCGGGCATGATATTTGTCAAAAATCATGGTGGCGCTAACCCACCCCAACATGGAATATATATTTGGATTGCCATAACACCCAATCGCGCGGATCAAAATGTTATCGATAACTTCTAATTTGTTAAAAACAAAACAACCTATTAACGATGACAAATAAAGCGTTAATATACAAACTTAAGTTAGATTTTTTTTGCAAACGATCGACTGATCTTAAAAATCGGAGCGGCGGGATTTGAACCCACGACCCCCACTACCCCAAAGTGGTACGCTACCAAGCTGCGCTACGCCCCGTCACTAGCTTTTTATTATAACCTCATTTAGTTTAAAACACAAGTCAAAAAACTTTCAACATTTGAGCAGCTTGTAATAAATCCTCTACCACTTCTTCAGACCAATAGCCTTCACAGCGACGACCTCGATTAACTATCAGACGCAAAGAGTAAGCGTGAGGATAACCTTCTACCTCCATCCAAAGCAATTCACTTTCAGCTTCGCAGGCAATTCTTTCAGACTCCATTAATTCTTCTGCCATTTGGGTCATAGTTGCGGCTAATTGCCCAAACAAACGACAAAAATCATTTAATTCAGCTTCAGTCAATTCAATTGCCCAATCTTCAGTTCCTACTAAGCCTTTATATTCATCGGCTTGAGGATTCCAACCAATGCGCCACCCCGCTCCACTTTTTATCAGACGATCCACTATGGTGCCAATAATTCAGCATCTCCTGGCTTGGGACTTCGTAGCCTAGGTTGAGAATTAGAATCTTCTTGAGATTCACTAGTAGTTTCTCGAGTTACTGGTTGTTGT
>JASJDA010000154.1 GCA_030065755.1 Prochloraceae cyanobacterium
CTAGCGGCAGCCATGGGGGCGGAAATTCGTAATGTGCAGATTTCTCGTCTTACTGACGATCAATTCCTCGAAATTGAAGACGCGCTTTACCGCCATAAAATGATTTTTTTGCGCAACCAGGATATGAGCCATGACGACCAAGAAGCTTTTACCCTGCGCTTCGGCGAATTCGGCATTGATGCCTATACGACTGGCCTTGAAGGGCATCCTAACGTCCAGCCAGTTGTCAAAGAGGCAGATACACGCACGGAGATGATATTTGGCAGCGGTTGGCACACTGATTCGCCATTCTTAGAAACACCGCCCGCCATTAGCATGTTGTTTGGCGCCGATATTCCTCCCTATGGCGGAGATACAATTTGGTGCAATACTGTGCTCGCCTATGAGTATTTGAGCGAGACTATGAAGCAGATCCTCGCACCCTTAAAGGTCCATATGTCAGCTAGGGATGTCGTTAGTATACTTTCTAAAATGAACAAAGACAAACAATCGGAAGAAGAGAAATCAGGACTAACGACCCTCGGTAATATTGAACTGGACATTGATACCAGGGCGACGATCGCGGGCTGGTATCACCCAATTGTGCGCACCCACCCTAAATCTGGCGAAAAAGCGATTTATGTAGATTACACTTATTCAAAGGGGATTCAAGGCTTGACGCCCCTTGAGGCAGAAGCGCTGCTCAAGTTCCTCAAAGAACACGTGACTCAACCAGCTTTTAGCTGTCGCTTGCGCTGGGAGCCCAAGACTTTTGCGGTCTGGGACAATCGCATTTGTATTCACCAGGCATTCAATGACTATGACGGCTTCCGCCGAGAAATGTACCGCACAACTGTCCTTGGAGAAGTACCAGAGTAATACCGTTTTCCTAAATGATTGTTACAGATCGGGGGGGGGTCAGAGGTCAGAGGTCAGAGGTAAATATTAATCATAAATGCCGTTGCGTCTCGAATATGCTAGAAATGACAAATTTCTTGAATCTTTTCCCGATCGAGATTAGTTTTTAGATAATTTTTGCTCCAATCACAACCAAATGCTTGTATATCTTTGGCGTTTAATTTCAAATCCCACAAAATTAATTTTCCAGTTCGATCGGATGAAGCGAGAATATAACTGTCGAGTTTGGGACTGAAACTAACGCTAGAAACTCCATTGTTGTGTGCTCGATAGATTTTGATTTCTTTGCCTTTAATAGTCCAAAGTTTGACAGTTTTGTCTTCACTAGCAGTGGCAACTAAGTTACCATCTGAATTAAAACTTACATCATTGAACGAACTAATCCCCTCAATAACAGATTTGAGTTTTTTGTGTTGTGGGTTCCAAGGTAAGTACCAAAGTTTAACAGTTTTATCTTCGCTGGCAGTGGCGATTATTTTGCCGTTTGGACTAAAAACTATGCGATGAACTCCCCCATTCTCATACCCATCTTTTAAAGTAGAGATTAACTTACCTTGGCGCGTCCAAAAATAAACAGCTCTATCCCAACCAGCAGTAGCGATCGTGTTTCCGTCGGGGCTAAAACTAACGCTCAATACAGTGTCTTTATGTTTGAGAGTTTCTAGTTTTTTACCTTTAATAGTCCAAAGTTTGACAGTTTTATCTTCACTAGCAGTGGCAATTGTGTTCCCATCTGGGCTGAAATTTACACTAGTTACTTTTCCTTGATGTTCGATCGAGGTGGGGATTTCTTGCCCATTTCTATTCCAAAGTTTGACAGTTCCATCCCAGCTAGCAGTGGCGATTATCTTTCCATCGGGACTAAAATTGACATCTTCAACTCTTTTTTGATGTCCTTTGAGTTGCTCGATCAGATCTCCTTGAGGTGTCCAAAGTTTGACAGTTTTGTCCTCACTAGCAGTGGCGATTATGTTACCGTCGGGACTGAAACTTATACTGTAAATGGCATCGCTATGGGCAGGAATTACTTGCAGTTTCTTGTGTTTTATTTTCCAAAGTTTAACAGTTTTATCTTTACTGGCACTAGCAATTGTGTCCCCGTCTGGACTAAAATTGACATTCCAAACCCAATCTTTATGTCCGGTTAGAGTTTTCAGTTTCTCTCCGTCCGAACTCCAGAGTATAATTTTTTTGTCAGCGCTGGCAGTAGCAATTGTCTGACCGTCGGGGCTAAAACTAACGCTCATGACTGGTTGTTTGCGATCGTCGAGAACTTTAATTAGGTTGCCATCTAGTCTCCAAAGTCTAGCAGTTCCATCTCTACTAGCGGTAGCAATTGCGTTTCCCTCTGGACTAAAAGTGAGGCTCCAAATCCAATCTTCGTGTTCGGCTATAGTTTTGAGTTTTTGACCGTCGAAATCCCAGAGAGTAACCTTTCCGTGATTGTCGGTTTGTGTATTGTTACTAGCAGTGGCGATCGTCTGACCGTCGGGACTAAAACTTATGTCGTAAACTGCTCCAGAATGTTGGAGGGGATTGCCGATCGTCTTTCCTTCTCTCGTCCACAGTTTGACGGTACGGTCTGCAGAAGCAGTGGCGATTATTTTCCCGTCTGGACTAAAACTCACGTTGTAGACCGCTTCCGAGTGTTGGAGGGGATTGCCGATCGCCTTTCCTTCTCTCGTCCACAGTTTTACTGTTCCATCCCAACTAGCAGTAGCGATCGTCTGACCGTCTGGGCTAAAATTTACGTCGTAAACTGCATTCGAGTGTCCTTTAAGAGTTGCGATCGCTTTTCCTGCAATTGTCCAAAGTTTGACAGTTTTGTCTTCACTAGCAGTGGCGATTATTTTCCCATCCGGACTAAAACTAACCTTAATAACATCATCTTGATGCCCTTTCAATCTATTAATTTCTCTAACTTTATAGACAGCTTCTTGTAAGAGAATATTGTTTTTTTTCTGTAGTTCTGATTTGTTAAAAAAGAGGAGATAACTGCTTACTCCATTTATTTTTTTTGCAACCTTTAAACTTTGTATTAATGCCTCAAAATCTTTGTTTAAAGTCAAAAGATATTCAGTAGATTTATTAAGAGCTTCAATCTCGCTAATAAAAGTCTTGTGAGCTAAATTTAGGATTAAGAGCGAGCCGCTAATCAATCCTAAAAAAATCAAATTATTTCTAATTCTTTCAGATTTTTGTTGTTTTTCCTTCTCTTTAACCCCTCGCTCTCGCCATTTAAGAGAAGCTCGAACGTATTCTCGCGTTTTTAAAGATAATTCCTCAAAATATTCGAGATAAATCTTCTCTGCTCTAGTTAGAGCGACTCCTGTTAAAAGATAACTGTCATTACATTGATAATTTTTCCACCTAGAAGCATTTTGCTCGATTTCCCGCATCAATCGCAGGCGCTGTCGATTTTCATCTAACCACCAGCGCAGTTGCGACCAATTACGAATTAGTATCTCGTGGGCAATTTCAACACTTACTTCTGAGGTTAAATAATCTTCTTTTTGTTGGGAAAAAGATCGATCGCAGCTTCGAGTGTGAACTTCATCAACTTCAACTCGTGTAGTGCTAACCACAATTAATTTAGCAGCGATTAATTTTTGCAAAGTTGATTCTAGTAAATCCTTGCTATATTTAGGTATAAATAATTCCGATTTTAAAATGCGACGGCGAGTATCTTCTTGTGCTTCTCCTAAATGTACTAAAGACAGAAATATCCATTTAGCACAATTTTTTTCTCGATCGCTCAGACGATCGTACAGTTGGTTTGCTTTATTTTCTAATGCACCTTTTAAACCGCCAATTTGTTCCTGATAGCTGTGTAGAGTTAATCTGGCTTCAGTACGATTTTCCCAAAGTTGTTGGAGTATATATTGTAAAATAGCCAGTGCGCCAGTATAGTTCTTAACTTGCTCCACTAAAACATCTACCAGTGCAGGCTCTACCGATAATCCTACACTCTTAGCTGGTAGAGAGATAATCCGACTATATTCATCTTCACTGAGACAAGATGGAACTAAAATACTATTGTTTTTAATTATTTCTACTAGAGAAGGTAAAAACAGACAAGAAGAGATAAAATCGCTTCTAAGAGTGACAATTACTTTTAATCGATCGGGAGCTTCGCGAATTGCTCCTAAAATTAATTCTAGAAATAAATTCCGATCGGAATCGGAAGTCAGGGTAAACAAATCCTCAAATCGATCGATACTTAAAACGATCGTTTCTAAATCTATCGATCGCAACCAAAGGACAAAGCTATCTATTCCTAAATACAATATACCTTCTAGATAGTTAGTTGCTTGTTTTTTATTAGCGATCGAATTGCCATTTATAGTTGCTAAAGTAGAAGCTAACGATTTAATTGGATTACTTCCAGGACAAAAATTGAGCGTCAAACATTGCTTAGCAATTTGTTCGCGCTCGCAATATAAACCTCGATCTTCAAGAATAGGCAATACCCCTGCTTGTACGACAGAAGATTTTCCACTAGCCGACGCACCTACTACTGCTAAAAAAGATGTATTTTCCAGCTTTTTAATAATTTCTTGGATCAGTGTTTCTCTACCGTAAAAGAAAAAAGCATCCTTTTTAGTAAATGCTTGCAGACCCTTATAGGGACAAATACCAGCATCAAAGAATTGTGGGGTTAATTTAGTAGATAATAAGACATCAATTACTCCCGTGGCTCCTGACAACCAGGAATATAAGGGTATATTTACACCAGATGATTCTTGCTTTAATAATAATTTTCGCTGCAGTTGAGTAATTAACTCAGCTACAGTCAATCCAGTAGTAAACTCCGATAATATTTCGACTATAGTTTCGCTAAAACTTGCCGACAATTCAACACTAGGAGCAGCACCAATAAGACACTGTTGTTTTTGCACTCCTAATTGTAAAGTTTCGATCCATTTATCTAGATTAGTCGCTCCTGGACAATCGAGAATAACGATTTTCTCAGGAATGAGAGACCCTCTTAACTGTTCTATTAACCAGTCGCGAGATAAACGAATTTCATTTCCTAATACCAATAAATTTATCCCTTCTTCTGTTTCTTCGATCGTTCCTCTAAGATAAAGAAAAATAGTTTGAGTTGTTACTGAAGATAAATAACTAGATATAGTTGTTTTTATTTCTGTATTATTAGCAACTAAATGTTTTACTTCAAATTTACCTTTGTTTTTTAAAATTCCGCAGAGATTAATAATACTAGTATCGAGAGATAAGCCATTTATAACTAATCCAACTCTTGCAGATTGTTGCTTTTGTTTTGTCGGACTCAATCCGATGATAAATTCTCCAGCACCTTCGACAATTCTTCTGGGAGTTTGTCGGGTAATTTCTTGCTTTTCTGTCTCTGTAATCCCTCGACTCCGTTGTTGCTGATTAAAGACTCGAATTTGCTGGTTGGTTTTATCGATGTGTTCTAAAGTTCGATGATAAATATAGCGATACAAGCGATCGACTTCAATTACTCCCTCAGAGTCAGCCGCTTCCCCGTGCAATCCTCGAATCAAATAATAAGTAAATAACCCGTGTTCTAGGTCAGAAAATTCTAAAGATTTTTCTTCTTTATCGCAAGAAAGTATTGCATAAAAACCTTGACTCTTTGCAGCTTTTTGACGCAAAAGATTTATTAGTTGTGGTAAGGTATTGTCCGATCTTTTTTTTGCTTTTGCTTCGCCTTTTTGACCGATAGCTAACTCTTTGAAGCTCAGACCGCCACTATGACAAGCATCCAAAAAAACTATTTGCTGTTTTGCTTTACATCGAGCGAGGTAATTAGTTAATAAATCCTCAACTTTAAGTCCAGTTTCAGGATTGACGATCGATCTGTCTCCGTCCACATTTTCGAGCCGAGTATCTGCCAAACAGAGGACAGGTTTTTGAGTGTCTTTTTCTAAAAAACCGTGACCGCTAAAATAGAAAATAATAGTATCATTTTCGCCAGCAAATCTCAGTTTTTCTAGACTGTCAACCACCTCTTGTAAAATCGGAGGACGAGAATTAAAATCGTGAGAAATTGCTATCTCTTTATGCAAAAATTGCTGAGTAGCTATTTCTAAGGCTTTTCCTAATTCTTGACAATCAACAGCACTATATCTAAGATTTTCAATATTTGGATCTTGATATTGGTTAATTCCTACTAGAATAATCCAGAGTTTTGCTTCTCCAGCTTGTAATTGTTCTCGTCTTCCTTTTACTCTTGGCATTTTCCTCCTTCGATCGCTTGCTAAAAACGAAAAATTTCTCGGCGATAGTTTTGAGGATATGGTTCAGTTACCCAGATTAAACTTTCACCATTTTCTACTGTTATATCAAGATAAAGTTCTTCTGTGGCTGTAGTAGCTAAATCTTGATTCCCTTCAAAATCTTCACCATCTCTTGTCAAAAGCTTTAATTTAAAACCTCCAGGGATGAAGCCTCCAGGTGCTAAATTTCGCAATTGAAAGCGCCAAGTACTTTCTTCTGAATTGATACTTTGAGGAATTATGCGCAACTCGTAATTTTGTCCCGCAATTTCTAGCTGACGAGTCAAAGAGCGTGTCATTATTGGAGAATCTATAGCCTTTATTCCAGCTACGCTAGGCTCAAATTCTACGATCGACCAACCCACAACTTTTGCTAATTCGTCGATTTCATCTGAGAGCCATTTAAGAATAGACCATTCTGGTACTTTTGGACTTGTTTCTATTTGCCAAATATCGAGTAGATTATCTCTCAATCTCCGAGCGATCTTATTTAATTGTAATTCTCGTTGCGATCGGCAATAATCTTCACTTACCCAAAGATTGAGAATTTCCGTTCCTTTGCTTATTTGTTTGTCCGATCGTACCGTTCTAATAATGCGATCGAATTGAGCAATAATTTCACTTAAAAATTGAGTTGAATCTTTTTCTGGGACGATCGCTGCTATTTGGCGATTTTTTTGTAAGATTTCTGTCGCTATTTCTAAACGGTAAAGATAATCGATTAAGTTATCGATCGGTTCTAACTCTGCAAGAGCTATTTTTTCTGGAGCAGATATCGGATCTAAAGCACGAATAAATCCTAATAACTGAACTTCATTTACTTGTTCTTGAAATTGAACGAATACATAACCTATTCTTCGTTCTTCTCGTACTTCACGAGGTAAAGAAATAGTTGTTTGTTTGCCAACAAGAGGACGACATTCTAGCTTGCTTAAATTTAAAACAAATAAATCTGCCGTATCGTGGAAACAGCTTATCGCACTATTCCAACTATCTCCCAGTTCTAAATCTGTTGGATATGATAGCTCTTCTAAAAAATCTTTTACCGCTAAAATAGCTAAAGTATTTAAATATACTTGTTTAGCTTTTTGTAACCTATTTTGTTTGCTGGCAAATTGACGAGCTAAATGATGAGCCAAGGATGTTAAAGGAATAGTTAAACATTTTTGGTAAAATTGATTCATTTTTATCTTGTTTATTCCCAGTCTTGTTGTTCCATTTGTGCTACTATTTCTCGAAGCAATTTTTTGCATTTTCCCAGACGCTCGTAAACAGTTGGAAGAGGAGTACCCAGTTGCAGAGCTATTTCCTTGGGGCTGACAGTCGGATCTTGTAATAAGTTCATCTGCATGAGAATTTGACAATTACACCTCTCTTGAGAGCGAGGATGGCAATTTCTGAGTATCCCCTCTGGATCTGTATCGATATAATTCCTTACTTTTATGGCAATATTTTTTCTTTCTTGTTGAAGAAGTCCTTCTATCCCGTTTAAGGTGGGTGCTGGAATAACTTCGTAAAGTTCTGTTACTTCTGCTCCTTTTACTACTGACGAGTCAAGACTAACTTGGCGGAACTTTTTTCGTCTTTCGTCAATACAATCTGCTTTGAGGATCATTCTCGTCCATCTGATAAAACATTTTTTTATTTGCAATGCATCAGATTGTCGCTGACAATCTAAATCTTCGAGGTTTAATTTATAACGCTGTGGAAACTTATGAAGGTTTTTTCTTACGTGTGATTCGGTTTTTTTGAGAGCTTCATCTATATAAATTTTCAATCCTTCATCTATATAAGCCTTTATTTCTGGCATTTGATCTATTAACAAACACAAACTTTCTTTAGCTGAAGCGCGATCGCTTTCTTTTCCTAGCAAAGCTTCTTTAAGCAAACAACAAATCAGATCGTGCATCTATTTTTGTGACAAAAGAACTAGAAAATCTAAATTTACCGATATTTCATCTTTTTTACTGTTATCTCACATTTTGCACGGGAACTATTTTATTCTAAAAAGTCTCGTGTTGCTATGCTTCAAGTCTCAAATCGTAAGTGAAATTAACTGCCCTTGACAATAATAGCTATTGAGTGTAATAAATTCGCTCGTTTATTCTAATACCAAATTTCGCGCATTACTGCTACATATCTTACTCCCCCTCTCCCCCTCTCCCCCTCTCCCTTTCACGATCTTTTGTAGCAAACATAAGAACAATTGGTATGAGGGTGATGTACAGACTGTTTCAAAAAAATTGCCATAAAAGTAAGGAACTATATCGATATGTATTTAGAGGGAATACTCAGAAACTGTTGTTATTACTCTCGAACTCGATCGATATTACTGTATCCCGTGCAAATGAACTTATTATCAGACCTGAGATCTACTTCCGATCGCGCAAAAGTCAAAAAACCTGACAAACTCTTTCTGTCACTAATCTTAGACGACATGGAAGGACTTATTCAAAATAACCGCCATAAAAGTCACCAATTATATCGATATAGAGTTAGAGGGGACGATCGGAAATTGTTGTTTTATCTCTCAATGAAAGTAAAAAGCGCACCGCCTGCGCCTAGTTCGGAGCGTAAGGACGGAGCAAGCAGTAAAAATTCAAAAAAGTATCTTGAGTTGCGACATAAGCGTTAAAGTTTCCTCCGAGTTAGGATAACGCGCACATCTTTCATTTTGGTTTAAGAACCGATCTGATTTAAGCTTGGTCTTTTAATCTTTGAGTCAAAATTACTTTTTACTTTTTACTTTTTGCTTTGTAAATATATCTATAATTTAAATTTGTCAACAGAATATATTCCGAAAAAACTTTAAAGATCGCATTTAAATTTCCCCATATTTTATTGCGATCGAATCTTCCTGCAAGTACGAATATCTGAAAAATTGGCAACAAAAAGATAATTGTAATGGTAAGACAAACTACTTATATGTTACTTCAAAAAAACTTTAAACTTATTTGCTAGACACTCTTAAGTACAAATGCTTAAAATAATAAATAAGAAATGATTTGGGGTTTTAGATAATAGTAAATTTTAGAATCTTTTTTAATCCAAAAGTAAGGTAATTATCTATCTGCAATACCCAGTTAAAATCTTCAAAAATCAAAATAGATACTGTATTAAATAGAAAAAAACATGAACATTGGAACTTTAGAACAAACTAATCCTTTTGATATTTCCATTAGCGGAAAAGGATGGGGAAGTGGTTTTGGTGCCGACGTTATTCTCACCAACACCTCTCAAGAAACTATCGATCGTTGGACAGTAGAGTTTGATTCTTTTCACAATATTAGTAGTCTTTGGAATGCGGAATATACTAAGAGACAAAACGCGGATGGCAGCTACCACTACACAGTCACTAACCCTTCTTGGACCCAATCCCCGTTAGCTCCAGGGGAATCACTTAGCTTTGGGTTTAATGCTATTTCAGCACCCGATAGACCAGTTAGTGACACCCTAAATCCCAATAATTTCACCAACTTTGTCTTTAACGGAGAAGTGAACCCTGGTGGAAGTACTGGGGGGAATCCCACTGATAATAATGGCGGCACCAGTAATCCTGGGAATACTGGGAATACTGGGGGCGATCCGATCGGGACTCAAGCGCCATCCAAGCCAACGATCGCTGTTGAAGACAATAACCTTAAAGACGGGACTTTTACTATCAAACTCAATAAGTGGTTCGGTACTCCAGGTAGCAGTTGGAGCATCAAAGAAGATGGAAAAGTTATTTACACTGCTGAACTTTCCCCAGATGCATCTACTGGTTCCCAGTCAGCTAGCTATACAATTACCGATCGCGACTATGCCTCTCACGTCTATGAGGTAGTTCTCAAAAATAGCTATGGAGAGACCAGCAGTGACCCTCTAGTGCATACAGTTGGTGGAGCTAGCAATATCGCGATCGCGGGTGTAGACGGACAAGAGCAAGCATTGCAGCTTACCATTTCTCAAGGGACGACAGAGTTTACCGTTGATAACTTGGTAGCTGACGGTTCTCGTTACACCGTTAAAACCAATAATTCTGACCTAATTGCAGCTAGCATTAACGATCTGGGCAAACTAACTATTACTGCTAAAGATAGCGGACGAGCTGCACTGAGAATTGAAGATATAACAACTGGCGAAACTAGATATATAGGGGTACGAGTGAAAACGCCCGACGGCAAAATACCTGGTATGCCAGACTATTTAGCTCTTGGCTCGGTCAGCGAAGATAGCAAAGCTGACCTAGGCTTCTGGCAAGATTTTGGCGATGGTTTAGCAAATAAACGTATTGACGCTCGCTATATATATCTCAACGGTGGTCCAATCAATGGTTGGCGAAGCTGGGAAGACGGTAAGAGATTGCAATCTTATATACGTGAAAGCCAGAAAATTGGAGCTGTTCCTTACTTTGTCTACTACAACATTCCCGATGGTGGGGAAAGTTATTTCACAGACAAGCAGCACATCGAAAGCCAAGATTATCTGAAAGGCTACGCCCAAGACCTCAAGTACGCCCTGGATACAATTAGCAAGATGGCTGGAGATGACCCTGTGGGTATGGTTCTCGAACCAGACTTCATCGGTTATATGGCTCAACAATCTGGTAAACGTCCCCAGGAAATTTTGGCTCGCACTGATGCCTTTTATAGTTCAGGAGTGTTAGATTCTCAGCAAGATCTAGATCCTGAAACCAACAAACCTTTTGCCAACAACATGACTGGACTGGTAAAAGCAATTAATTACACCATTTCTAAATACGCACCCAATGTCAATTTTGGCTGGCAGTTTAATTTGTGGGCTAGTCCAGCAGGTGGCTTCACAAAAGTTGGTATTCCTGGCAAAGGTTTGATCAGAATGACAGATACTTTAGGAATGCAACAAGGACAACAGGCAATTGTTAATGAAGCCAAAGAGATTGCCAAGTACTACATGGATGCTGGAATTCTGAGCAACGGTGCAAGTTTTATCAGCATTGATAAATATGGCTTAGATGCAGTAGGAGCAGGAAGTCCAGCCAACGATCCAGAACAAGGAGCCTGGTTTTGGAACAACGATCATTGGAACAATTATTTGCTTTACAGTAAAACACTCCACGAAACAACAGGCTTACCCGTCACTTTATGGCAAATGCCTGTAGGACATATCAATGGTTCTCAAGCTTTCAATCCCTACGATTCTTCTGGTCAATTTCAAGATTTGCCCAATAAAGTCAGCCAATACGAAGACTCTGCAGGTACATTTTTCTTAGGTGACACCTTTATTGAAAACGATCCCAAGCGTCTGGAGTACTTTAGTAGAAATGAAGCCAACGATCCAGGACTTTCTGTAGATGGCAATAAAGTTACCTGGGCACCTCATATTCAACAAGCAAAAGAAGCTGGAATAAATACCATTCTTTTTGGCGCTGGGGTAGGTATTAGCACCGATGGAGTAGGTTCGCCACCAACTGACGGTCACTGGTGGATTAGTCAAGTTCAAGAATATTACCAAAAACCCGTGCTTTTAGACGGAAATTATACTGGTGGAGGAACTGGTACTGGTAATACTACAGAGCCGATCTCTGGCGGAAATGGCGATCTTTCCCCAGTCAACCCTACTGACACCCAAAACCCGATTACTGGCGGAAATAATACTCAAGACCCCAATGCTGGCGGAAATGGAACTACTGACCCCAATACTGGCGGAAATAGCACCCAAGACCCCAATGCTGCTGGAAATAACACCCAAGACCCCAACGCTGGTGGAGGAAATAACACTACTGACCCCAACGCTGGTGGAAATGTTATTCAAAACCCCAATACTGGAGACAATAACAATTCAGCTCCTTTAGGTCAACCAGACTATGTAGGTGTTAACGGACAGAAGGATGTTTTTAGCTTTACTTGGAACTGGGGTAAGAATAACGTCATTGCCAACTTCGATCCGCAACAAGATGCGATCGATCTCAAAAACTTCTGGACTGATTACAGCCAGTTCAACATCTCTGACGATCCCAACGGTAATGCAGTTATCGATCTCAAAAGCCTCAATAACCAAACCATTACTTTAAAAGGAGTTTCTACCTCCCAGTTAAATCCTGAGAATATCACAGGAGTTTCTGGCACATCACCACTAACTGGCAACAACTCTGGTGGTGGTAACTCTGGAGGAGGTACAGACCCAACGACCCCCAACCAACCGCCTCTACCGACTCTATCGATCGATGATGTAACAATTACCGAAGGAGATAGCGGTACTAAAACAGCTGAATTTAAAGTTACCCTTTCTGCAGCTTCTACTGAACCAATAACTGTTAAATATGCTACTAACAACGGTACTGCCACTGCGGGTAGCGACTACACCGCAAATAGCGGCACTCTCACCTTCAACCCAGGTGCAACTAGCCAAACAATTGGGGTAGCGATTAAAGGAGATACTCAGATTGAGGCTGTAGAGAACTTCTCAGTAAAACTGAGCGACCCCATCAACGCTCAATTTGCTACAAGTTCCGCAACTGGAACTATTCTCAATGACGATCGCACCTCCAACACTAGTGGTGGTTCCAACAACAATAAGGTAGTAGGAGCGTACTATCCAGAGTGGGCAATTTACGAGCGCAACTATCAAGTTGCCGACATTCCCGCCGATAAACTGACTCACGTCTTCTACGCTTTTGCCAAGATCGACAATACTGGTCAAGTTACTACCTTTGATAACTATGCTGCAACGGAAAAACGCTTTGATGGGGACTGGAATACGCCAAAAGAATTTGCCGGCAACTTCGAGCAACTCAATAAAGTAGCTAAAGCAAAAAATCCCAATCTGAAAACCATGATTTCGATCGGCGGCTGGACTTTATCAAATAAATTCTCTGATGTTGCCTTAACCGACGCTTCGAGAGAGAAATTTGCCTCCTCAGCAGTTAAGTTTATGACCAAGTATGGTTTTGACGGCATCGATATCGACTGGGAATACCCAGTAGGAGGAGGATTGCCAAGCAACACTTATCGACCACAAGATAAGCAAAACTATACCTTATTACTCAAGGAATTAGACAAACAGATCCAGGTTCAAGAAGCCAAAGATAACAAAGATTACCAGTTAACGATCGCTTCTCCTGCTGGGGTCGACAAAATACAAAACTTCGAGCTAGATAAAATGTCCCAGTACGTTGACTTTTTCAATGTAATGGCATACGACTACCACGGCGCTTGGGAAAACACCACCAATCACCAAGCGGCTTTATACGCTAACCCTAACGACCCTTCACCCATCGGTCAACAATATAACATCGACAATACCATTAAGACCTACTTAGCTGCTGGAGCTCCTGCCGATAAAATTGTCATGGGTGCGCCTTTATACGGTCGGACTTGGGGTAACGTAACTCCAAGCAAAGACGGTTTATTTCAAGCTGCTGGCGGCGCAGGTGAAGGCTCCTGGGAAAAGGGAATTATGGACTACAAGGACATCTACAACAAACTTCAGACAGATAAATCTTACGTTAGTTATTGGGACGATTCTGCTATGGTTCCTTATGTCTACAACGCAAACAAGAACTTCTTCAGCACCTATGAAAATACCCAATCTTTAGACTTGAAGCTCGGCTACGTCGAACAAAATAAACTACGGGGTATGTTTTTCTGGGATGCTTCTGGAGACTTAGGAGGGGATAATCCTAATTCTCTAATTAAGTTAGCTTCTAATAGACTGGGCATTAATCACTCAGGAGTTGCTCACTCTACGGCTGCTAATCACTCTGTTTCTATAGTTTAATTTACCATTGACACTCCGCACGACTCCGAAGTTCGCTCAAGTCGTGGGATTCTTGGTTCAATCGACTCGCCGTTAGACAGCAGGTTCGCACCAACTGCCCAAGAGGGCAAATCTCCCCAAGCGTTTAGGGATTGCTCCCACGTTCCTGCGTGCCCCGCAGTACGTATAGCTTTTTGCAAAATGTTGACTGCTGCATTTTGATCTCGACACATTTCTGTGGAACAGACATCGCATCGGTGTGTCCTGGTGCTTAAGCTTTTTTGGACTTTAGCACCGCAAACACTACAGTCAACAGTAGTGAAATGGGGTGGTACGGCAACAGTTAATTTGCCAAATTTAACCCCAAAATACTCAATCCAATACCGTAACTTACGCCATCCCATATCTTGTATGGACTTAGATAGCTTATGGTTACGAATCATATTCTTCACCTTTAAATCTTCATAGGCGACCAAATCTGCCGATTGAATTACGCAACGGGCTACTCTCTTAGCCCATTCTTCACGTTGCCTACTTACTTTAAGATGAAGTTTAGCTAGTCTTTTTCTAGCTTTTTTATAGTTATTGGATGATGGCTGTCCTTTACAGAATTTCTTGGATACCCGACGTTGTAACTTAGCAAGTCTTTTTTCTGCTGTTCTGTAGAATCTGGGGTTTGGTTCAGTACGCCCCGTATTATCTACATAGGCATACTTTAGACCCATATCTAAACCAATAGCTTTACCTGTTGGCTCAATCTCCTCCTGATTATCTACTGCTATAGAAAATTGACAGTAGTAACCATCTGCTTTGCGCACTAATCGAACTCGCTTAATTAACTTATCTTCATAGAAGCGTAAATCATGAGTACCGATTAATTTAACTCTACCAATACCTTTTTTGTCGGTAAAAGCAATGTGCTTACAGGTAGTTCTATCTAGTTTCCATCCAGTAGTTTTGTATTCTACAGAGCGAACATTTTTCTTAAAGCGTGGATATCCTTTTTTACCTGGAATCTGTTTTTTGCAGTTATCAAAAAACCGCGAGATAGCAGACCAAGCTCTTTCTGCTGCTGATTGTCTTGCCATTGAATTCAATTCGTTAGCAAAGCTAAATTCTTGAGCCAATATCCTGCAATGTTTATTGAGGTCATATCTTCCTACACCTTTATTATCCATCCAGAATCTCAGACATTTGTTTCTGATGAACTGAGTAGTTCTAATAGCCTCATCTATCGCTTGATATTGCTCTGCTGTAGCTTTTACTTTGAATTCAAGAACAATCATTATTATGTCATTTATATTGACATAATTATTTTAGCAAAAAAAATACATACTGGGGCTAAAGCCCCCGCGTTGCGCGTATCCAACGCTTAAAAAACGTTGGTTTTGCGCTGCCCGTTCATACTATAAACTTTCGTTTAAGGCTATTACCTCTAAAGGTGGTACCCAGTCAGTTGGGGTAGAAATCTCCAACTGACTTTTCTGTTCCCTTTTAAGTTTTGTTATTGCCATCCAAGGTTATGACTACTTTACCTTTATGTTTGCCTTCTCCAAAATACTGAATCGCTTCGGGCACTTCACTTAACTTGTAGGGGCCATCTATCACAGGTTTGATCTTGCCAGCTTCGAAGAGTTCGTTCATATAATTTAAATCTTTATTTGGCTTTAGATTAACAATACATACACTCTTTTTGCTGAACATGCGTATTATTGGCCCCAGGAATAAAGCTTGGAAAAGCCGAGGTGTGTCTCCTCCAACTGTAACATAAGTACCATGGGGGTTAAGCACGCGCATATACTTGAATATGGAACGATTCGTCTTAGTATCAAGAATCAAATCGTAACACTGCTCGTTCTCAGTGAAGTCTTCTTGTGTGTAATCAATAGTTTGAACAAATCCTATTGAGCGCATCATGTCCAATTTGCCTGAGCTATCAACTCCAGTCACTTCAACAACCCCCATGGATTTGGCAATCTGCACTCCCAACGTGCCTACACCCCCGCCAGCACCATTGATCGCCAACTTTTGTCCTGGCTGAATCTGCCCTTCATCATGAAGGCCTTGTACAGCCAGCATTGCCGCATGAGGTATCGCTGCTGCTTCAACGAAGGTCATGCTGTTAGGTTTCAAGGCTAATGCATTTTCATGGGCACAGACATACTCGGCAAAACCACCAAAACCACTCTCAGAGATGTCCCCGTATACCGCATCACCTGGTTGAAACTTCGTTACGTTTCTACCAACCACTTCAACTCGGCCTGCTATTTCAACTCCAGGTATCTGGATTTTGGGCTTGAGAAGGCCACATAGCAAGCGGATGTAAAATGGCGTACCTCTCATTAGACACCAGTCCCAGTCATTCACAGATGCTGCATGAACTTTTATCAAGACCTCATCATCTGACGGGGTTGGTTTTTCTACTTCTTTGAGCTGAAGAACATCTGAAGGACCGTATTTAGTTAATACAATTGCTTTCATGATTATTTCTAGTCTTCTAATATCCAGCGGATTAAGGTCACTCTCACAACGATCGATAGATCTGTATTTAGTTCAGTAACGATCTTCACCGACTCAGCAGTTATTTCAAATGTTTTTGGTTTGTTAATCCACTTGGCAGTGGTCAAATCTATGCTCACGATCTTTTACCTATTAACTTGTCAATATTTATCTTCACCCCCAGAAGACCTCCGCATACGGCAGCGAGAGATAAAATAAGCAAGTTAACACAAGCGATCGCCCTCCAATAATGCCAAACCTCCTCGAAATTATCAAACACAATTTAATTGTTTCAGTTCAAGCGCCTGTTGATTCTCCTTTGCACGATCCTTTAGTTATTGCAGCAATGGCAAAAGCCTCAGTTAATCGGGGTGCTGTTGGGGTCAGAATTGATACTCCTGACCACATTAAAGCAGTTAGAGAGCAATTACCAGAAGTTCCTATCGTCGGTTTACAGAAGCGATCGATACCAGGATACGAAGTATATATTACCCCTTGTTATGAAGATGCAGCAGCGATCGCCATTGCTGGAGCTGATATCATTGCCATTGATGCTACTTTAAGAGAACGTCCCAGACAAGAGACAGTCAAAGGAATAATTGACCAAATCCATCAAGAACTCGGTAAATTAGTTATGGCAGACGTGGATAGTATTGAAAGCGCGATCGCTGCTGCTAACTCTGGTGCGGATCTTGTCGGAACTACTCTTTATGGCTATACGTCTACTACTGCAAATCTTTCTCCTCCAGGCTATTCTCTTCTCACTCAGATGGTAGAACAATTAGATATTCCCATTATTTGTGAAGGAGGCATTGCTTCGCCTCAAATGGCTAAAAAAGCACTAGAATTAGGTGCATATTCTGTTGTTGTGGGTACGGCAATTACTGGAATCGATCGTCTAGTTGAAGATTTTCTCGCTGTTTTTAAGTAATTGCTATTTGCTATTTGTTATTCTCCCCCTCTCCCCTGCTCCCCCTCTCCCCCTCTCTCCCCCTTCCCTCTCTCTTTCAAAGAAAATGATGGTT
>JASJDA010000004.1 GCA_030065755.1 Prochloraceae cyanobacterium
AGACACCTATGAAAAACCTAAACAAACCTGGTCATAACTAGGAATGTTTTTTGTCATAGGTTGCAGAGTCAGATTCTATTTTAAGAATCTCCCTTAATTGAGTTATGACACCTTTGGATGAACGCTAGTCCAAAGCACTGTCGTTAGAGATTAAGTAACGAGTAAAAAGGTTTATAGCTCTAGTGTCTCTAGCCTAACAAGCTTAATTAAGTTTCTCGAAGCACACATTATTCTGAAAAGAAGTTAATCACAACCATGATTAAACCAAACCATGTACTTGTTCTCGATACCAACAAAACACCTTTAATACCATGTAAGCCATCAATGGCAACCATGCTATTAAAATCTGGCAAAGCTGCTGTTTATCGTAGATTCCCCTTTGTAATCATCCTAAAAAAGGAATGTACCCCAAGTAACCTTGCCCAAATTGAGTTAAAAATTGACCCAGGTTCAATGACAACTGGTTTAGCCTTAGTTCAAGACGATAAAGTTATTTGGGTAGCTGAACTCAATCATCGTGGCTCATTGATCAAGAAAAAACTTGATTCTCGCCGTGCTAGCCGTCGCTTGAGGCGAAGCAGACTCAGGTATAGAAAGCCAAGATTTCTTAATCGTACCCGACCCAAAGGATGGTTAGCCCCAAGCTTAGAACATCAAGTTTTAACTACTTTAACCTGGGTAAAACGCCTAATCAAGTTTGCGCCTGTTGATTCCATATCAATGGAGCTAGTAAGATTTGACACTCAAAAACTAGAAGCACCTGAAATATCAGGAATAGAGTATCAGCAAGGAGAGTTACTCGGTTATGAGATTAGAGAGTATCTATTGGAGAAGTGGGGAAGAAAATGTACTTATTGCTCCAAAGAAAATATTCCTTTGCAGGTGGAGCATATTGTACCTAAAGCTAAAAACGGCTCAAACAGAATTAGTAATTTGTGTCTAGCTTGTGCAAAATGCAATCAGAAGAAAGGAACTCAATCGATAGAACAATTTTTAGCCAAAAAGCCTAGCTTGCTTAAAGCTATATTGGCTCAAGCAAAAAAACCATTACGTGATGCGGCTGTGGTTAATGCTACCCGTTGGCAGCTATTTAATTCTCTCAAGGGAACTCGATTGTCTGTAACTACTGGCACTGGAGGAGAAACTAAGTTTAATCGACAAAGATTCAGGCTAGAAAAGACTCATTTCTATGATGCTGCTTGTGTAGGACAAGTTGATAGCTTAGAAGTTCTATCTAATCAGCCTTTAATTATTACCTGTAAAGGACATGGAGGAAGACAAAAAGCAGCATTAAATAAATATGGCTATCCCATAAGATACAACCCTCTCAAGCCAATTAAAGGTTGGCAATCGGGAGATTTAGCTCTAGACGATCGAGGTAATTTAGGACGGGTCAATCCTCGCTCTAGATCCAATAGCTTTAACTTTACTGTTTTTGGGCAAAAAGCTAAAAGTATTCACCTCAAAAGACTAAAGCGAGTTCATCAAAAGGATGGATATACCTACGCACAATAACCAAGTATGTCAAGGAATGTATAAGAAAAATGACACTAGAATACAACAGGAACGATGGGGGAGGGAGAGATGGGGAGAAACCAACAGCAAACAGCAAACAGAATTATTGTTGCTTTAGACGTATCAACTAAAAAAGAGGCGATCGCCTTAATAGACAAATTACCCCAGGTCAGCTTTTGGAAAGTTGGTCTGGAATTATTTGTCAGTTGTGGAACTGAAATTTTACAAATTCTTCAAGAAAGGCAAAAGCGTATTTTCTTGGATCTAAAGTTTCACGATATTCCTAACACCGTAGCAGGTGCTTGTAATTCAGCTTTAGCTTATGGGGTTGAGTTCCTAACAATTCACGCAACTGCTGGTAAAAAAGCACTACAAGCAGCAACTGAGGCGGTAGCAAAAGGAAATTCTCGCCCTAAATTACTGGCTATTACCCTGCTTACTAGTATAAACTCGCGAGAGTTAGCCTTCGACCTAAAAATTCCCTTAGAATTACCAGAATATGTTTTGCAAATGGGGGTTTTAGCCCGAGACTCCGGTATAGATGGGGCTGTTTGCTCTCCTCAAGAAGTAGTTCAACTGCGACAAGTTTGTGGAGATGACTTCGTGCTAGTTTGTCCTGGAGTACGACCGACTTGGGCGCAAACAGGAGATCAAAAGCGAGTAATGACGCCAGCAAAAGCAATTCAGGCTGGTGCCGATTATTTAGTTATCGGTCGTCCTATTACTGCTGCAGAGGATCCAGCTTTAGCTTGGGACAAAATTTGTCAAGAGTTGGCCGATATTTAAATTTATTGTCCGCTCTTCTTACGTGAATGGCCAAATCCTAACTCGTTTTTGATAAAGTCCTTATACATATTTTCCTTGAGCATTATTTGTTTGTAAAGTTCGATCGCCAATTCTTGTGCTTGTTCCTTGCTTAATTCCTGCACTCGTTCGGCAAATACTCTTTTCTGAAATTCTTGCTCCAAAGACAGGTTCATAATAATTTCACTGTTTGTAAATTTTTGTGTATTTGTTTATCATAATATGGACTTTTAAGTTTAACCAACAGTATGGATAACCGTATTGAGTAGAAATATTCTTTAGGGAATGTTGAAGAAAATTAAATAGTACAAAGAAACGAGAGAATAGGAAAATAGCATCTAATTTTTGTAACAAAATTAACAGGAAAAGTTTGATAATCTAAAAATAGAATTAAACGATTCGATCGAAGGAAAAACCATGCGTGCCATGATTCTGGAGGCAGCAGGTCAACCTTTGCAAAAAGCAGATCTGCCAATACCAAGCCCGTCCCCCAAACAAGTACTAATCCGCGTTCGTGCTTGTGGGGTTTGCCGAACAGACTTACACGTGGCAGATGGAGAACTGAGCCATCCTAAACTGCCTTTAGTCTTAGGACATCAAATTGTAGGCACAGTAGCAGAAGTAGGCGATCTCGTAGAGAAATTTAAACAGGGCGATCGCGTGGGGGTTCCCTGGTTGGGTTCTACTTGCGATCGATGTCGTTATTGCCGAACGGGGAGAGAAAATCTCTGCGATCGAGCTGAGTTTACGGGGTACAATCTCGACGGCGGTTATGCTGAATATACCGTCGCTGACGAGCATTTTTGCTTCTCCATTCCCGATGGTTATCCAGACTTACAAGCAGCACCTTTATTGTGTGCGGGTTTAATCGGCTATCGTTCTTATAGAATGACAGGAGATGCAGAAAAGATCGGTTTTTACGGCTTCGGTGCTGCTGCTCACATACTCATTCAAGTTGCCTGTTATCAAGGAAGAGATATCTACGCTTTTACCCGTCCAGGAGATACTCAAGGACAGCAATTTGCTCGCTATCTGGGTGCAGTTTGGGCGGGAGGATCGGACGAGTTACCGCCACAAGAGTTAGACGCAGCGATTATTTTTGCTCCCGCAGGTAAATTAGTTCCCACAGCGTTGCAAGCTGTTGCTAAAGGAGGAGTAGTAGTTTGTGCTGGCATACATATGAGCGATATTCCCTCATTTCCCTATCAAATTTTATGGTCAGAAAGGGTGTTGCGATCGGTAGCTAATTTAACCCGCAAAGATGGAGAAGAATTCCTCGCTTTAGCCCCTAAAATTCCTATTCGTACTCAAGTAGAAGCATTTCCTCTTTTGGATGCTAACGAAGCTTTAGACGCTTTGCGGAGTGGCAAAATTAAGGGTGCAGCAGTGTTAATTGTCGATTAGCAAAAAATAGAGAATACTATAAGCGATTATAAGCGCGGGGTTGTCACCCCGCCAGGCGTGAAAAGTCGATCTCAATTGTCAAAGTGTTGCCCAGCCACCATCAACCAAGATTTCTTCACCCAACATGTAGGAAGAATCTTCGCTAGCCAGAAACAACACGACCTTGGCAATTTCCTCTGGTTTACCGAAACGTCCAACAGGAAATCTTTGTAAGACTTTCTCTGCCATTTCTGGTGGCAGCTCCATTTTAGACCAAATGGGAGTTTCGATCGGTCCTGGGGCAACTGCATTTACCCCGATCTGACGATCGAGTAGTTCCATGCTCCAGGAGCGTGCTAGCGATCGCACTGCTGCTTTTTGTCTTGACGAGTAATTCTTCCTTCTTGCTCTAATTTTTTCAAGGCTTTTGAAAGAGTCTGTGGAGTAAAACCTAGTTCTGTTGCGATTTCTTTGAGAGGTCGATCGAAATTCCCTAGGCTGCAAGTGAAGCTGTCGCTGTCTGGGGTAAGTGTAAACCACATTCCTGTTTGAGACCTCGAAAGCGGGTCGATCGCTCGTTAGTATCTGTTGCTGTCAGTGGTCGGCTAGAATGCCAATCTCCAACCGTTACATATCCGAGATCGAAAAATGGGTGGTAAGGTAAATCGTAAGCAGTCAAATATTGGTAAATATCCCTAGAAGTCAAGTCCAAGATCGGTAAAATTTTGTATTGTTCCCCTTGACGATTGACCAGTTGTAAAGTCTTGCGATAATCAGTTTGGTCGCGGCGCAGTCCTGCTAGCCAAGCGGTTGCGTTTAATTCTTTGAGCGCCCTCTGCATCGGTTCGACTTTACGGATGCGATCGTAGCGGTTTAATGCCTCTACATTATCTTGCTCCCACAGCCGCCCAAAAAGCGCCTCCATGCGGGCTGAACTGATGGGAGATTGATATACTTTGAGATTTAGCTTCAGTCGATCGGTCAGTTGTTCGGCAAATCGATAGGTCTCTGCTGGCAAATAACCCGTATCTACCCAAATGACTGGGATATTGGGGACGATCTGGGTAACGAGATGCAGCATGAGTGCAGACTGAATGCCGAAACTGGTACTCATGACTAGACCATCTCCAAAAGTCCCTGCTGCCCATTCGACGATTTGGGATGCTGACTTATTAGAAAGTTGTTTCTCGATCGATTCGAGGTCAATAGATTGGTCTTTGCTTACACTTGCTGGGTATTTTAGCTGTATCATTATTTCATTTCCTTGGGCGATCGTAGAACTATATTTTTGACTTAATGGTAAAAAATATAAAAATTAGCTACCTATTACTAGTTTTGCTGGCATTTTTTATTTCTCTGTCTATTTTTTACTAATCGGTCAAAAAAATATCTCGAATTAATTGTGACATATTTTTTATCAATCGGTCAAGAATAAAAGTTAAAAATTTTACCTCTACTCCAGCAAAGATAAAGCTACCTCAAGAATGTCGTCAATATAGGAACGACCAGGATTTGCCTTACCTCGGACATTGAAACCTAAAACGACGTGATAAAGAAAACGAGCTAGTTGGCGGGAATTAGTATCGGTTGGCAACTCTTTAGCTGCTACAGCCCTTTCTATCGCTCGCTCAAAAGCCTTTTCCATCCGTATTGTTAACAAACTAACCTCTTGTGCGACTGCTGGGTCGTGGGGAGCTAACTCCATGATGGTATTAGCGAGCATACATCCACGATATTGGGGATTAGCTGCCTCTTCAGCTAAAAATCTAAATAAGTTGCGGATATTTCCCAAAGGAGAACCAGGTTCCTCTAGCCATTCTTCAAAGCGGCGCATTGAAGTATTTCCATAGTGTCTAATCGCCTCTAGAAACAGCTCGTGCTTGCAGCCAAAGGTGTTATAGAGACTTTGGCGTTGAATGCCCACGTGTTCGAGAATTTCTTTAAGTCCAGTGGCTTTATAGCCTTTAGTCCAGAATAAATCCATAGCTTTTTCTAGGACTTCTTCGCGATCGAATTCTAGTTTTCTTCCTGCCATAGCGTTTTTGATTGACCAGTCAAGAATGAAATATCGATAATAGCATTATTTTTACTATATAGTCAAAAATATGTCGGCAAAAACTTCCTTGTTGTGGAAGCGATCGGTGTAGGCTATTACAAGGCTGTGGCTTATTACGTGTAATTAATTTAACTCTACTATGTATTTATTAATTCCAGCCGCCGGAATGGGGCGAAGAATGGGAAGCGAGCGCAATAAACTTCTATTAACTTTGCTAGGTAAACCCATGCTAGCGTGGACGCTGCTAGCGGCTGAGGCTTCTGCGGCTATAAACTGGATTGGGATAATGGGACAGCCTGATGATTTTCCTGATTTTAAGACTATTCTAGGCGAGTTAGAGCTTACCAAACCAATCCAACTAATTCAAGGAGGAGAAACCAGACAAGAATCGGTTTATAATGGCTTAGCTGCATTACCTACAGAAGCAGAACGAGTTTTAATTCACGACGGTGCGAGGTGTTTGGTAACGCCACAACTGTTCGATCGCTGTTCGGAAGTTTTACAGACTTGTCAGGGGTTAATTGCTGCCATACCTGTCAAGGATACGATTAAAGTAGTAGACGAGAAAAGATTTATTATAGATACGCCAGAGCGATCGAATCTTTGGGCTGCACAAACTCCCCAAGGATTTGGAGTAAAGTTATTAAAGCAGTGTCACGAACAAGGTCGCCAACTGGGTTGGTCGGTTACAGATGATGCGGCTTTGTTTGAAAAATGCGATCTACCCGTGCTAATTGTCAAGGGAGAAGAAACAAATCTTAAACTTACTACTCCAGTGGACTTAGCGATCGCTGAATTTATTCTGCGACAGCGTTTGGAGGGTTGAAAGGCTATTTGGGCAAGAAACGCCAAAAATTTGGTTTTATCCTTATTACTCCTTAAGCTTTTTAAACTTATTTTAGTATTTTTGTATGAGGGAAGTACAGTTTCATTAAAAAACTTCAACGGTGAGGGTTTGAGGCTGACATTTTTTAATGTTGACATTAATTCCACTAGCTCCTTCTTCAATTAAATCTTCAATATAACCATTTTGACATTCGGCTGCTTCTTCAAGGGTATCAAAAGGGCCAAAATAGTAGGTACATTGAGGAATAGTAGTATTAATTTCTATCCACAATTTTCTTCTTTCTAATTTTAAATTGTCAGAAATTACAGTTTCAATGGCTAAAATTTCGCGCTCTATTTGATAGAAAATATCTGCCCACTGAGGGGAAATATTACTGATGAGTTTTAGTTCTTCATGGCTCAAATTCTGGGCGGCTCTCCAAGCGTGAGTTGCATCTATTCCAGCTTTAAGCAGTTGCTCTTGATAAGATTGCTTTAGCTGATTATGTTCTAGAAAATTTAAGGAATAACTCATGGTTTTGGCTTTAATTACAGTCGTTTTTCTGACATCGAAATCAGGTTTTTTTAGTTAATTGAAAGGGTTTGGTATTTGTAACTAGCGGTTGTGCTCGATTGTGAGGTTAGTAGCAATTTCTTGACGGCAGGAAAAGCAATACCAATAAATCTGGTTATGACGAATGTGGCGTAAGATTGAATTAGAACAAATGGGACAATTATTCACGATCATTTCTCGCATTTAAATGAATATTTGATTCAAAAACGAATATTTTGAATTGGTTCGATATATTTTGGGGAGCAAACCAATTAAAATTGTCAGAATATATCTAAGCTAAAATTGTTCCTTAAACTAAGATTATTTTTTTAGAAACTAAGTTTAAAGTATTAGGTTAGATAGATTTTTCGGCAAAAATTTTAGGTAAAAAAGACAACGTTTTTAGGACAATTGAAATATTTTATTCAATAAATTGAGGGTGGCGGGGGGATTTTATTAATCTGTTTGTTAAAGAGAGGACACTAAAACAATCAGGGGAAAAATCGCTAAAATCCTAGTCAATTAAAGGTTTTGAGCAAAAATATTCTTATAATTGTGAGTTATATATCAGATCGGAATTTGTTGCTCTTTCTGAAATAATTATTGCGCTTTTTCTGTAAGGCAACAAGACAATGATTACATTTGTTAAAGTAATTTAAATTAAATCAATATATTTTGAGTGATGACTTTTATGTGGTGGTGAATAAAGGTAAGCAGTTGGGAAGTTACCCAAACAAGGGAAATTCAAACTTTTCGGGTGTCATGAAGTTGACGTCAATTTGCCTATAGATTCTACTTAATGGCGGCCTAGTTACAATTATTAATATTGATCGGCGATAAGTAGGTAGCCATAAATAAACTGTAAAGAAAATCTGTTTGATATATTGTGAAATTATTATTTATCATATATAGTAATCCTAGAGCGAAAAAATAACCAAAAAAAACTTAAATAGCAGTTCACTAGCGCAGCTTAAATATATCTAAAAGCGATTTGAGGATAGGTTTTTAGGCCCTGATGGACAATAAAGTGATGAAAAATAAATAGGCAAATATAGGCCAATCGAAAAACTTGGGCGGGGACTTATATCCACGGCTAAAGTGGGAAGTGGTAATTATATATGCCAAAAATTCTGCGGTTTATAAAGTGCTTGTTGTCGAAGTCACCAATCAGGAAAAGTATAGTATTTAAGTTTTTCAATTTTTGTAATAATAATTTAGAGGATAGCTGAAATGAAAGTAGGTATTCTTGCCGGAGGTCTAGGCACTCGTCTTGCTGAAGAAACTGTAAGTAAGCCGAAGCCAATGGTAGAGATTGGTGGCAAACCAATCCTTTGGCACATAATGATGCATTATGCTTACTACGGCTTGAATGATTTTGTCATTGCCCTGGGATATAAAGCTGAGGTTATTAAAAAGTATATGGTTGACTATTGTGCCCTCAATAGCAATCTCACTATCAGCTTGGAAAATGGAGCTATCAAACAGCACGGTGGCGAACATCTAAATTGGACTGTAGATCTAATTGACACGGGTATTAACACCAATACTGGAGGCCGCATTAAGCGACTGGCTCCTTACCTGGGTAATGAAACATTTATGCTCACCTGGGGCGACGGCGTTTCTGATATCAATTTACGGGAGCTCCTAGAATTTCATCGTTCCCACGGCAAATTAGCTACCCTGACCGCAGTCAGACCGCCAGCCCGTTTTGGTCACTTAGAACTCCATAGGGACCAAATTACCGAATTCTCCGAAAAACCTCAGACTAAAGAAGGTTGGATTAACGGTGCCTTTTTCGTGCTGGAGCCAGGAGTATTTGACTACGTTGATGGCGACGATACCCAGTGGGAAAAAGCACCACTGGAGAGATTAGCAAAAGACGGTCAACTCATGGCCTATAAACACACCTCTTTTTGGCAATGTATGGACACATTGCGCGATAAGCGTCGTTTGGAAAGCCTTTGGCAAAGCGGCAATGCACCTTGGAAAATTTGGGAGAAAGATAATGCGGGTATTAGTGACGGGTCACAAAGGGTACATCGGGACAGTTATGGTGCCTATGCTGTTGCTTCAAAAGCATGAAGTTGTTGGCTTAGATAGTGACTTGTTCCGAAACAGTACCTTTGGCGAAGGATTTAGAGAAATTCCCGAACTAAACAAAGACATCCGAGATATAGAAGCATCCGATCTTGAGGGATTTGAGGCAGTGATTCATCTGGCGGGATTATCTAACGATCCCCTGGGCAATCTCAATCCAGAGTTGACTTATGAAATTAATCATCTTGCCTCAGTACGTCTGGCTAAATTAGCAAAAGCAGCAGGGATCTCTCGTTTTATCTTTTCCTCCTCTTGCAGTAATTATGGCGCAGGTGGTGACGACTTGCTCAATGAAGAGTCAAATTTTAATCCCGTTACACCATACGGCATTTCCAAAGTACGGGTGGAACAAGATGTCAGTCAACTAGCAGACGACAACTTTAGTCCTACCTTTTTACGTAATGCTACTGCTTATGGCGTGTCGCCAAGACTGCGCTTTGACTTGGTACTAAACAATCTAGTTGCTTGGGCTTATACAACTGGCCGAGTCTACATCAAAAGCGACGGTACTCCCTGGCGTCCTATTGTTCATATCGAGGATATTTCCAGGGCTTTTATTGCGGTTTTGCACGCCCCGCGCGAGCTAGTACACAATCAAGCTTTCAATGTAGGACGCAACGAAGACAACTATCGCATTAGAGACTTAGGCAATATCGTAGAACAAGTAGTCCCAGATTGCCGCATTGAATATGCCAAGGATGGAGGACCAGATAAACGCTGTTATCGGGTTGACTGCAGCAGAATAGCTAATACCTTACCCGAATTCCAACCCCAGTGGAATGCTAGGCGGGGAGCAGAAGAACTCTATGCAGCTTATCAAAAAATCGGCTTGACTCTCGAAGAATTTGAGGGTCCCAAATACCAACGAATTGCCCACGTCAAACAACTGCTCAGCAGCGGGCGCTTAGATGAAAATTTACGCTGGAAACCAGTAACTGCTATAAGAAATTAACGAGATTACTAAACAATGTCTCAAACAACACTTCAGACCAAACCAACTTGTCGTGCTAGCGGCGATGCTGACCTGGAGTTAATTATTTCCTTCGGTTACACTCCTCTGGCAGATAGATTGCTGACCAAAGAACAACTAGATCTACCAGAGTATACTGCTCCCTTAGATCTAGCTTTTTCCCCTGGTTCTGGGTTAGTACAAATCCTAGAAACCGTTCCTCCAGAAATCCTATTTTATGAGGACTACCCCTACTTTTCTTCTGTCTCGCCGTCGCTGCTCAAACATTTTGGAGATAGTGCTAAAGCACTGATTAAATCTAGGAAACTCGACGGTAACAGTCTGGCGATCGAAGCTGCTAGTAATGACGGGTATATGCTTAAAAACTTTGTCGAAGCAGGCATTCCCGTACTAGGCATCGATCCAGCTAAAAGACCAGCCGAGGTTGCTCAGAAAGCAGGCATTCCTACTCTTTGTACCTTCTTTACAAAAGAGCTAGCCGAGGAACTGCGTTCCCAAGGAAAACAAGCCGACATTTTTCTGGCCAACAATGTCTTGGCTCACGTTCCCGATTTGAACGGTTTTGTTGAAGGCATTGCCATTCTCTTGAAAGACACTGGAGTTGCGGTAATTGAAGTACCTTATGTAGTTGACTTGGTGGATAAGTGTGAATTTGACACCATCTATCACCAACACCTGTGTTACTTTTCTGTGACTGCCTTAGATAGGTTATTTAGAAAGCACTCTTTATATCTCAACGATATTCAACGCACTTCGATTCATGGCGGCTCCTTACGTCTATTTGTCGAGCCGAAAGAAGGGGTTAAAGACTCGGTTAAATTACTTTTACAAGAAGAGGTAGAGCGGAAGGTCGATAAAATCGATTATTATCTCGATTTTGCGGCAAGAGTCGAGGAAATTAGGCGCTCTTTACTCGATATCCTCTGGGACATCAAAAAACAAGGGAAGAGAATTGCTGCCTACGGTGCTGCTGCTAAAGCTACAACCTTGCTCAGCTATGTAGGGATAAATAAAACCCTCGTTGATTATGTAGTTGACCTAAACAAATTCAAACAGGGTCGCTACATGAGCATCAATCATTTGCCAATTTTCCCCCCCTCAAAACTGGTTGAAGATATGCCGGACTACGTTCTAATTTTGGCGTGGAATTTTGCTGACGAGATTATGCAGCAGCAGGAAATTTATCGACAAAAGGGCGGTAAATTTATTATCCCGATTCCCGAACCGAAAATTGTTTAGCTGTGCTCGTTTTTTATTTGCCGTGCCGCTCTCAACTAGAGCGGCGTAACTAAAATTTCAGGAAAAAATATGAAGGGACAATCATTACTACAAAATCCCGATCGCGAAACAAGAAACGCCTTAGCGGAGTATGTCTGTCCCAACTGCAGTCATAAAGGTTTGTTGCTGTTTTATGAAGTGAACAAGGTTCCCGTTCACAGTTGCTTAATGATGCCAACTAAGCAAGAAGCTCTGGACTTTCCTTGCGGTGATGTGGTTTTGGGCTTTTGCGATCGTTGTGGCTTCATCACTAACGTGGAGTTTGACCCCAAGTGGTCGGCTTATGCTCCCAATTATGAAGACCAACAAAGTTTTTCGCCAACTTTCAATAAGTTTGCTCTGGATCTGGCAAATAGTTTAATCGAGAAATACGACCTGCACGACAAAGACATTGTGGAAATTGGCTGCAGTAAAGGGGATTTCCTCATGCTGCTGTGCGAATTGGGTAACAATCGGGGTACGGGAATCGATCCTTCTGCTGTCGTAGGCAGAGTTAAGAGTAAAGCTGCCGATCGCGTAACTTTTATTCAAGATTACTACTCGGAAAAGTACGCTAAGTATGTGGGCGATTTTATTTGCTGTCGCCATACCCTCGAACACATTCATCCTACGGCTGAATTCATCAGTACTGTGCGTCGTTCCATTGGCGATCGCCTCAATACGGCAGTTGTTTTTGAAATACCAGACACGGTGAGAGTCTTAAAGGATTTAGCTTTCGAGGATATCTACTACGAACACTGCTCCTATTTTACCCCTGGGTCGTTAGCGCGGTTATTCCGCAGCTGTGGCTTTGAGGTCACCGATCTGTATCGGGCTTATGGCGAACAATATCTCTTAATTGAAGCTAAACCTGCAGCTAACCCATCTAACAAAGTACATCCTCTCGAAGAGAGTCTCGAAGAGCTAACTCAGGACGTGAAACACTTCGCCAGCCAGATCGGTAAGAAACTGGAGCATTGGAAACAGTCCTTAGAGCAGATACAAGCTCAAGGAAAGCGCTGTGTAGTTTGGGGTTCCGGTTCCAAGTGCGTGGCTTTTCTCACCACTCTCGATACTGCAGACAAAATTGAATATGTGGTGGATATTAATCCCCACCGTCACGGTAAATTTATTCCTGGTGTTGGCAAACAAATTATGCCACCAGAGTTTTTAAAGGAATACAAACCCGATCGGGTAATTGTGATGAATCCCATTTACTGCGGGGAAATTCAACAAATGTTGACTCAGATGGGAGTTACCACAGAGGTAATATCTCTTTAAGAATTACCAGATTTCTTTTTTTATACACATTATCTGTTTTTTGTCAACCCTAAATAATTAAGGAATATCAATCTAAAGACCAGTGTATCCGCTACTACCGCAGCAGTAGCGATCGCAAAATAGAGCTAATACCAGTAATGAAAATAGCGTTTATTGCACAACCTTTTGACGTTCTGCTACCCAATCCCAAGAATTCAATTTCAATCTGGGTTGATGAAATTTCCAGCAAGATCGTCCAAAACCACGAAGCGGTAGTTTATTCTGCAAAAACAGATTCTCACGATGAGTTGACGCAAAAAAATAACGTCAGACATGTTGGCATCTCTACTGTTTTTGATAAAAAAATAATAGAGATAATCAATAAGTTTCAAGCCAGAATTCAGAGTTTATTCTCTAAGGTTTTGGGCATAAAAATAAAATTTTACTCGCCAAAGTCTCATTTTTTTAGATGGTATTACTACTTGTTTTATATTACTGACATTTCTTTAAAAATTCAGCAAGAAAAACCAGATTCAGTTGTCCTGTCAAACTTCTCTCAGTTTCTGCCAATTATTAGATTCTTCAATAAAAACACAAAAATAATATTAATGATGCAGTGCGATTGGCTGATTGAAATAGATGCAAAAAGAATTGACAGCTGGATTAAAAATGCAGATATTATTTTAGGTTGCAGCGACTATATAGTAGAGGGCATAAAAAAGAAGTTTCCTCAATTTCAGTCAAAATGCCATACCCTTTATAACGGGTCAAATGAAATAGAATTCAATGTCAATGAAGTCAGTGACGTACTTATAGAATCAATACGTAAAGAACTCAATTTAAAAGATGAAAAAATTATTTTATTCGTAGGCAGGATTACTCCAGAAAAGGGAATACACGTCCTTATAGAAGCAATGAGGCTAGTTGTAGATCTACAACCAGATTGCGCGCTACTAATTGTTGGCCCCTTTGCCTTAAATCCTCCTAGCCCAATTGACAGTAAAGAGAGGGATTCATTGACAAACAAAATTGAAACCCTTAAGAATAATTACAAGAAACATTTGCAAGAGCTATCGAAACCGATAGAAGACAAAGTAAAGTTTGTAGGCAGTTTACCTCATAAGCGACTTGCAGCTTACTATAGCTCGTGCGATATCTTCGTACATCCATCTGTGTGGAATGAACCCTTCGGAATGATTTTAACTGAGGCTATGTCCTGCGAACGTCCAGTTATATCCACATATGCTGGTGGAATTCCTGAAATTGTGGTTCACGATCGGACTGGACTATTAGTAAAACCAGATGATACTCAAGCCTTAGCAGATGCAATTTTACAGCTACTAAATAGTGAAAAGCAAAGAGGTGAAATGGGTAAGGAAGGAAAGAAAAGAGTAGAGAATAAATTTTCTTGGGATAAAACTACTGAAGTATTTCTGGAAGTTTTAGAGCAAACAAAAATGAAACAATAACTTTCAAAAGGAAAAAGAAGTAAAGATGAGTAATAATTATCCCCGTGTCAGCGTAGGATTGCCTGTTTACAACGGCGAACTATATCTCAGGGAGGCTATAGATTCAATTTTGGCTCAGACCTTCGAGGATTTTGAGCTTATTATCTCAGATAATGCCTCAACTGACAGCACTCAGAAGATTTGTGAAGAATACGCTACCAAAGATCGGCGCATCCGCTACTTTCGCAATGAAAAAAACCTCGGCGCTGCCTATAATTTCAATCGAGTTTTTGAATTAGCTAGAGGCGAGTACTTCAGGTGGGCTGCTTGTGACGATCGATGCGCTCCAGAATTACTATCAAAGTGTGTTGAAGTTCTTGACAAAGACAATTCTGTAGTCTTGTGCCACTCCAGGACGATGTATATTGTCCACGACAAGCAGGGGAATTTTCAGAAAGAAAAAGAGTATGGTGGTAAACCAAATACCAATTCGCCAAAGCCGCAAGAGCGTTTTTACGACCTTCTCTGCGATCGCGCCTCCTGCTTGCAAATTTTCGGAGTGATACGCACAAGTGCTCTTAAACAGATGCCCCTCATTGGCGATTATGCAGCATCAGACATTGTGTTATTGGTCAAGCTGGCTCTGCTCGGTCGCTTCGAGGAAATTCCCGACTTCCTATTCTATTACAGGCTCCATCCCCAGCAATCGGTCTGGACCTTGTCTTGGAATCCTCAAGCTTACACATTCTGGTATGCTCCAGCCAGAAAGGGGCAGATTGTGTTTCCACAGTGGAGATTGCTACGGGAGTATTCTCTTGCTATTGCTGAGGCTCCCATAAGTTGGAACCAACGACTGCACTGCTATCTCCACATGGGGCGTTGGTTGCAACAGAACTGGAAAATATTGATCGACGATCTAATTTTTGTCGCCAAGCAGGTTTTGCGACCTCTAAAAACTTTTCTCAAGTCTTCATTGGTTAAATCAAGGCAACAGAAGCAGACTTAGAACAAAATAAGTTCGCGACTTGGAAAGCCAGCCTACTTAACACCTAACACCTAATAAAAAAACCATGTATGATTTTGCGATCGTTGGCGGAGGAATTGTGGGGCTGTCTACAGCCATGGCTTTAGGTAAACGTTATTCAAATGCCAACATTCTAGTACTCGAAAAAGAAAGCAGGTGGGCTGCTCACCAAACTGGTCATAATAGTGGCGTAATTCATTCTGGCATCTACTATAAGCCAGGTAGTTTAAAAGCTAAATTTTGTCGTCAAGGAAATCAGTCCATGGTGGCATTCTGCCAAGAAAATGGTATTGATTTTGAAGTTTGCGGCAAAATAATTGTAGCGACTGAGCCAGAAGAGCTACCTTTACTGGAGAATCTATACCGACGAGGCTTAGAAAATGGTATAGAAATTGCTAAGCTCAACCCAGGAGAAGTTAGGGAAATTGAGCCACACGTTAATTGCTTAGCTGCAATTAAAGTATATTCAACCGGAATTGTTGACTACAAGCAGGTTTGTCAAAAATACGTCGAACTGGTTGGTAGCAGGAGAGGAGATTTGCGTCTCAATACCAAGGTTGAAAAAATCATTGAAACCAATGAAGGTCAGGTATTAGAAACAAACAATGGCACCTTTGCAACTCGCTTTACCATCGACTGTGCTGGATTGCATAGCGATCGCGTGGCTAAATTAGGTGGCGTTAAACCTCCAGCTAAAATCGTCCCTTTTCGAGGTGAATACTACGAACTGAAGCCAGAAAAACGCTATCTAGTCAAGCACCTAATTTATCCAGTTCCCAATCCAGAGTTTCCCTTTTTAGGAGTTCATTTCACTCGCGCGATCGATGGCAGCGTTCACGCTGGACCTAATGCAGTGCTTAGCTTCAAGCGGGAAGGCTATAAAAAAAGTGATTTTGACCTGGGGGATTTTTGGGAAGTAATGACTTATCCTGGTTTGTGGAAACTGGCTGCCAAACACGCTAAAGCAGGCATTCAAGAAACGATCCGCTCCTGGAGTAAAGCTGCTTTTGTCCGCAGTTTGCAGCGGTTAATTCCCGAAGTCCAGGCCGACGATCTGGTTCCTACTCATGCAGGGGTGCGCGCTCAAGCTCTGATGAATGACGGCCAGCTAGTAAATGATTTTTTAATTGTCAACGATCGCAACGCAATATACGTCTTTAATGCCCCTTCTCCAGCTGCTACCGCGTCCCTGGAAATAGGAGAGGCGATCGCCGATCGGGTTCCGTGCCTTCCAGCATTGAGAAACGAAGAGATGGAAGTAGGTTAGCTAAAAGACGATCGACAGTTCAATGCAAGAGAAAGTCACGGGAGTAAGATCTCTAAATGAATAGCTTATCCGCTCGAAATTCTAAGGTTCAGACAACTCCAAATTTGGAAGTGTTTTTTGAAATGGCCTCAGTTCCAGTTTATTGTAATCTTCTGTGGAGGGAACAGCAAGCAGCTAAAAACTGTCCCAAGGGAGATATTAAACTGGCTTTTTCTCCTGAAACTGGTTTGATTACCAATATTGCCTTCGATCCAGACAAATTAGGTTATTCTCAAGATTATGAAAACTCCTTGCACTATTCTCCTCGGTTTCAGCAATATGCCCAATTTTTAGCCGAATCTTTAGTGAAGCGTCACGACCTGTACAATAAAGATATTATCGAAATTGGTTGCGGCAAAGGAGATTTTTTAATTTCTCTGTGCCAATTAGGCAATAACCGAGGAGTTGGTTTTGACCCCAGCTACGTTCCCAGAGCAGAGCATCGCTCGATGTCTTCTCAAGTCCAGTTTGTCCAGGATTTCTATTCGGATCGCTACAAAGACTATCAAGCGGATATAATTTGTTGTCGGCACGCACTCGAACACGTTCCCAATCCAGCCGATTTAGTCGTTCCCGTGCGGCGAGCGATCGGCGAGCGACTCAATACAGTTGTTTTCTTTGAAGTCCCTAATGGACTCCATACCTTTCGCCATTTAGCAGTTTGGGACATTATCTACGAACACTGCTGCTATTTTACCCCCGTTTCTCTGGCGCACGCCTTTTCCAGTTGTGGGTTTCAAGTTGGCGATCTAACTGAGGCGTTTGACGGTCAGTTTCTTTGTCTGGAAGCCTTGCCAACTGCTGAAGAAATAACTAGCACCACTGACGAACAAAAAGAGCAAATTGAGGCATTGTCGAAAGATCTTACCACCTTTACAACTAAATTTGACTCTTTGGTGCAAACTTGGTCGCAGAAACTAGAGCAAATGAGTCAAACTGGAAAAAAGGTAGTAGTTTGGGGCGCTGGCTCGAAGGGAGTGACCTTCTTGAATCTTCTGGGAGATCGAGCTGTAGTAGACTATGTTGTGGACCTCAATCCTCGCAAGCAAGGGATGTACGTTGCTGGGACAGGACAGAAAATTGTCCCGCCAGAATTTTTGCAAAAGTATCAACCAGACATGGTAATTGTGATGAATCCAATCTATGAAAATGAAATTCAAAAGCTAACTGCTAGTTTGGGTTTGAAACCTGAGTTTATCTGTGTTTAAAAATTCAAAGGTAAAAGGCAAAAGGCAACAGGCAACGACCAACAGTTGTGTCGATATCCTGTTGACTGTTCTCTTTGAATTGGATTTTAATCTACGCAATTTTTGTTGATAGAATTGATATTATTTCCCTGGAAAAATATAGGTTGCGATCGCCTTCTGGTGAAAGTTTTACAGAGTCTAATTTTAGGAGAAAAAGTTGAGATGACTAACAAGCAACCTCACATCAGCATTGGGCTACCCGTATATAACGGTGAGAAATTTATCACAGAAGCTATTGAGTCAATTTTGGCTCAAACCTTTGAGGATTATGAACTAATTATTTCCGATAATCACTCAACTGACCGAACTGAGGAGATTTGCCGTCAATATGCTGCCAAAAATCCAAGCATTCGTTACTATCGGCAGAACCAAAACCGCGGTGCGGCTTGGAATTTTAACCACGTCTTCCAACTAGCTAGAGGTGAATACTTCAAGTGGGCAGCAGCAGATGATGTTTGTGAGCCAAACTTTTTGGCTCGCTGCACAGAAGTACTCGATCGCGATCCTTCAGTCGTTCTAGCATACCCCAAAACCATATTTACCAAAGCCGACGGGCAAAAGTGGTGGGAAGGTAAATCGGTACAGAAGCTTGGTTCAGAACAAGTTCACGAACGTTTTCGGGCAGTAATTGCTGATTTTTGGTGCTTAGAAGTTTTTGGACTCATGCGCAAAGAGGCGCTCAAAAAAAGTTCATTAATTGCCTCCTACTACGGTTCCGATAAGCTATTGCTGGCTCAACTTAGCCTGTTAGGGCGCTTTGAGGAAATTCCCGAACCGCTTTTCTTCCGTCGCTGTCATGCAGAACAATCAAGTCGTCTCTCACCCCAAGAACGGGAGATGTGGATCGATCCCCAAAATGCTGGGCAATCCAAATCACTGGGCAATATAAGTTCCTTGAGATATTTTTCTGCGGTATGGCAAGCACAGTTGGACTGGCAGGATCGTACTCGCTGTTTTCTCTCGCTCATTGATTACTTATTTGCTGCTAAGACTTGGAAAAAGTTTTTCCACAAAAAAGCACCAACCAAAGTTTATTAGCCTCATGGTTTGCTGTAATTGCTCCAAAAATGCTGATAGGTAAGCTAAGGTGAAGGCTGACAATTCAGCCATCGCTCATAGTTTTTTACAATTTTTCGGTTACTTTTACTCCATCTTTTCTAATAATGTAGGCAGGAACCCCGACTACTACACAATTATCTGGAACGTCTTTAACTACTACAGCGTTAGCTCCTACAGTAACGTTATCTCCAATAGTAATATTGCCAATTACCTTTGCTCCCGCCGTAATTCTGACATTATTCCCTATTTTTGGGCGACCACTTTTATCTTTATAGCCAATAGTTACTTGCTGGTTAATCCAGCAGTTTTCGCCTATATCTGCCATAAGTATGGTACTGAATCCATGCTGTATAAAAAGTCCTGGACCAATTTGACACGAACTATCTAAGAAGAAATAGGGAC
The DNA here is from genome assembly GCA_030065755.1 of Prochloraceae cyanobacterium. Classification (GTDB taxonomy): domain Bacteria; phylum Cyanobacteriota; class Cyanobacteriia; order Cyanobacteriales; family JASJDA01; genus JASJDA01. The sequence continues at coordinate 19,207 of JASJDA010000004.1, forward strand.
ATTCTTTATAAAAAAATCTCAGTACGTACATTAATAATCTTGCCGAAAAGTTGCCCTTAAATAATCTAAAATAATACAAATTTCTAAATTCTCGTGCTTCGGATAGCAACCTGAGTAATTGGATGTTTTCATTGCTTTCTTCCCAGCCTAAAGCTTCGATCCATTTCCTAACATCCGCAACAATTATTTCTTTTTCACTAGTTAGCAAAAAAGCTAATAACAGGGGGTAAGTCAAAATTATTTTAACCCAAAACAATACCTTTTTTAGAAAATCTATCATTACTAAAATACTAGGATAATTAAAATAAGAAAAAGTCTAATTTACCCAAACGTGCTTGCTCAATAGAATAATATAGTAAGAGAGAACAGAAAAGAGACTTTTCCCTTAATGTGTTAAATTCTACTGTTCCCTGTTACCTCGTCTCTGTTCCCTTTTAAAAAATTAAGAAATTCAAACTAAGGTAGATGTCCAACAACCCAGAGGGTAAGTCAGATTTTTTACCAAAAGTATCTGTAATCGTCCCTATTTATAACGGAGAGAAAGACTTACCAGACCTAATTGAATGTCTGCGATCGCAAAATTATCCAGCTACTCAGGTAGAGTATCTATTAGTGGATAATAATAGTAGCGATCGCACCTCTGAAATACTCGAAGCTGCAGTCAAAAAAAATTCGCCAGAACAACCCACTATCCACAACTTGCGGGAAGATAACATACAAAGCTCTTATGCTGCTCGCAATTTAGGCATTAAAGCCGCTCAAAACAATATTCTCTGTTTTACCGATGCCGATTGTCGTCCTGACCCAGATTGGTTGAAACAGCTCGTACAGCCTTTTACTAACCCAGACGTAGCAATTGTAGCTGGTAAAATTGCTTCGGTTCCAGGTGAAACTCTTTTAGAAAAATATGCTGACAAATATGAAGTACTATCAGAAAAGTACGCGATCGAACATCCTTTTTGCCCCTACGGTCAAACTGCTAACCTGGCTATCAGAAAACAAGCTTTGGAAAAAGTCGGGCTATTTCGCCCATATTTGACCACAGGTGGGGATGCGGATATTTGTTGGCGCATTCTTAGAGAAACTAATTGGCAAATAGAATTAGCAACTGAAGCAATTATTCGCCACCGACATCGTTCTACTCTTTCGGGTTTTCTCAGTCAATGGCGAAGATATGGTAATTCTAATCGCTATTTACACGAATTGCACGGTGTCGATTTAGCGCCAAAAATGACGACAAAATATATGATTTATCGCTTAAGTCGGTGGCTACTCAAAGAATTACCTATTAATAGTATTAAGGCGATCGTGGGAAAAGAAACTGCAATTGAACTGTTCAAAACTCCTATTGAGCTGCTGGGGTCTCAAGCTAGAAGTGCCGGACAAAAAGAAAGCAAGCTATCAGAATTAGCTAAGGAAATTGAGAGATTATAATGTTATTCCCCTGAATTCAATTGATTTATTGCTTTTTCTAGAAGCTTTTATTCAGGGGGAGTATCCAGGGACACATTTTACCACGATCGGTTGTTACTACAAAGTGAGGAATATAAAACTTAGGCTTTGAAGTGCGATCGCTAATGGCGAAAGATTAGACATCTTGTAAAAGATCCAATTCCTGGAAAAAGTAACAATTAGAGTTATTTTACTAGAACTAGATTTTATATTTGTATATTATTTCTTTAATAATCAAATTATATAGAAATATTTCAAATAAACGGAATTTAAGTTATTTATTTTGCATCTAAAACTGTGTGTAAACAGTTTTGGGAGTTCGTAAATATGAAAGTTAGTGTGCTGGTATGTTTGAACAAAGAAAGCCCGATCTTGCTAGTTACTCACACTTGTTTGGCAACTTTGGCCCCGATCGTCCTGGTGGTTTAGCTCAACCTTTTGACAATGGAACTTCTGCAGCAACTCCTGTGGCTGCAGGAGTTGCTGCTTTGCTTATGAGCGCCCTTCCAGGTTTGTCTCCTCAAGACCTCAAAAATGCCTTAATTGAGAGTGCTATCGATATTGGCAAGCCTGGATTTGATTTTGACACTGGTTATGGAGTAATTAATGCAGGAGCTGCTTATGCCATGCTAAAAAGAAAGTAGATAGTAAGGAAAAAGAGTCATGAGATGGCTAATTACAACAAAAGCCAATGTCGATCTCAAACAGCTAACTGCTAAACTATCGACCTTCGGTTGCGAACTAGTAAACGATTTGCCTCCCATTCCTATGGGTGATGACGAGCAAGTAGTTGAAGTTGAAGCTTCCCAAGACCTGTCTGAGATGCTGAAAACTGATGAAGAAATCTTGCAACTCCATCCTAGTTCGGAGATGACTCTATATTAGTTATTTAAATTTCCCGACCTAGCTCAACACAAGCTAGGTCAATTAGGGAAATTTTGGCACAGATGTTTTCAGTCTCTGTTAAAAAAAATGGCATAAAAGAGCGCTTTTGGCTTTTGTTTGCATCTTTGTGCCTTGGCAAGAGAGAATAGATGTATCTCACAACTAGAACTAGATAGGATGGAAATCAAAGCAACCGATACATCGACACTAGATTGGACAGGAGATATCCTCGCAGTAGGTTTATTTGAAGAAGGATTAGAAATAACTGGAGACCTAGCCAAATTAAATGAAAAACTTTCAGGTACGATCGAAGAGTTAATTGCTGAAGAAGAATTTGAAGGCAAATCAGGTAGCACGGCAGTAACTCGCGTCGGTAGTAAAGCTCCTATACGCAAAATAATATTAGTAGGTTTAGGGAAATCAGAAGACCTAAAATTAGATGGAATGCGTCGTACAGCAGCAGCGATCGCCCGCATTGCGAAAAAACAAAAAAGCAAAACCCTAGGAATTAGCTTGCCAATAGTTAATGAAGATCCAGCAGCCACAGCAGCAGTTATTACCGAAGGCATACATTTAGCGCTACATCAGGATAACCGTTTTAAATCCGAACCAGAAGACAAAGAACCCAAATTAGAAACAGTAGATTTACTCGGTTTAGGCGGTCAGCAAGAAGGAATTAGCCGCGCTGAAAAAATCGTCTCAGGGGTAATTTTAGCGCGAGAATTAGTTGCTGCTCCTGCTAATGAAGTCACGCCAATTACCATGGCAGAAACTGCGCAAGATATCGCCAGCAAATACGGTTTGTCCGTAAAAATACTGGAAAAAGAAGACTGCGAAAAGGAGGGAATGGGAGCCTTTTTAGGAGTAGCAAAAGCATCGGATTTGCCTCCTAAATTTATTCACCTCACCTACACTCCAGAAGGCACCCCCAGACGCAAATTAGCAATTGTGGGTAAAGGTTTGACCTTTGATTCAGGGGGATTAAATATCAAAGGTTCTGGTAGCGGCATAGAAACCATGAAAATGGATATGGGAGGGGCTGGTGCTACTCTAGGAGCAGCCAAAGCGATCGCCCAACTCAAGCCAGATGTAGAAGTTCATTTTATCAGCGCCGCGACCGAAAATATGATTAGCGGTCGCGCCATGCACCCAGGAGATATTCTCAAAGCTTCTAACGGCAAGACGATCGAAGTTAATAACACCGATGCTGAAGGAAGACTGACCCTAGCAGATGCTTTAGTCTTTGCTGAGAAATTAGAAGTAGACGCGATCGTCGATTTAGCTACTCTCACTGGGGCTTGTTTGATCGCCCTAGGCAAAGATATTTCGGGTTTGTGGAGTACCGACGAAAAATTAGCTGCCGAAATTAAGTCAGCAGCCGAGGTTTCAGGAGAAAAATTCTGGCAAATGCCTTTAGAAGAAAAATACTTTGAAGGTATGAAGTCCCCGATCGCCGACATGAAAAATACTGGTCCCCGCGCTGGCGGTTCAATTACTGCTGCCCTTTTCCTCAAACAGTTTATTAAAGACACCCCTTGGGCTCATTTGGACATTGCTGGTCCAGTTTGGTCAGATAAAGAAAATGGAGTCAATAATTCCGGTGCAACTGGCTTTCCAGTGCGAACTCTGGTTAATTGGGTACTGAGTTAAAATGGGCAATTTTTAGGTATTCGGGTGGATAATTTAATTAACGGAATAATTTACACCTTCGTCTTTATTTTTGGTGCTTCAATTGGCAGCTTTTTGAACGTAGTCGTTTATCGGCTACCAGCAGGATTGTCCCTTCTTTGGCCCCCTTCTCGCTGTCCTAAATGTTCCCACCAGCTAGGAAAGACAGAAAACGTTCCAGTTTTCGGCTGGCTGTTGTTGAGGGGTCGCTGTCGCTGGTGTAAAACTCCGATTTCTTTTCGTTATCCTCTAGTAGAAGCAGCTACTGCAGCCATCTTTATGTTAGTATTCTGGCAATTTGGCTTCACTTGGCAAACTTTAGGATATTGGGCTTTTTTGAGCTGGTTGCTAGCTTTGTCTTTAATCGATTTAGATACCATGACTTTACCCAATTCTCTAACTCAGTCTGGGTTGGTTTTAGGCTTAGTATTTCAGGGGGCGATCGGATGGCAAAATGAGGGACTAGCAGGGGCAGCCAATTATCTTATGAAGGGTATAGGGGGTGCAGTTTTAGGAATTTGGTTGTTAGACTCGATCGCTTTTTTGGGTACCATAGCATTTGGAAGAGAAGCTATGGGAGCTGGCGATGGTAAATTAATGGCAACTATTGGAGCTTGGTTGGGATGGAAGCAGGTTCTTGTCTCTGGCTTTCTCGCCTGTGCTATTGGTGCTTTTGCTGGCGGAGGAGCAATAGCAATAGGTCTACTCAGTCGCAGACAACCGATGCCTTTTGGTCCTTTCTTAGCCATGGGAGCCACCTTGAGTGTCTTTTGGGGCGAAACTATGTTATCTACTTATTTAAAGTTATTTTTCCCGTTAAACTAAAATATTAATTTATAATGAGTAATTAGTAATATGTCATTATTTGATTGGTTTGCCAATAGAAGAAAATCAGAACCTCATATTCAACAACAGAAAGAAAGAGAAATTGCTGATGGATTGTGGACTAAGTGTCCTGCCTGCGGCGTTCTTACATATACTAAAGACCTGCAAGTCAATCAAATGGTTTGCGCTGAGTGCAATCATCACTTAAGGGTTAATAGTGACGAACGCATTCGCCAGCTAATCGATGCTAAAACTTGGAAACCATTGAACGAGAATTTGCAACCAACCGATCCACTAAAATTCTGCGATCGCAAACCTTATAGCTCTCGTATCGAAGAATACCAAGAAAAAACTGGTCTAACTGATGCAGTACAAACAGGAACGGGTTTACTACACGGTTTACCTGTAGCTTTGGGAGTGATGGATTTTCGTTTCATGGGCGGTAGCATGGGATCGGTAGTGGGAGAAAAACTTACTCGTGCGATAGAATACGCTACTAGTGAAGGTATTCCAGTAGTAATAGTTTGTGCTTCCGGCGGTGCCAGAATGCAAGAAGGAATGTTGAGCTTAATGCAAATGGCAAAAATTTCTGGAGCTTTATCTCGTCATCAAGAAGCTCAACTTCTTTATATTCCTGTATTAACAAATCCAACTACAGGAGGAGTGACCGCTAGTTTTGCCATGCTCGGAGATATAATAATAGCAGAACCAAAAGCAACTATTGGTTTTGCCGGACGTAGAGTTATAGAGCAAACTTTACGAGAAAAGTTACCTGAAGGATTTCAAACTTCAGAATATCTTTTACAACACGGTTTTGTAGATGCGATTATTCCTCGCACTCAGTTAAAGAAAACCCTAGCTCAATTGATTAGCTTGCATCAACCAGTTTTCCCGCTAGTTTCCCAGCTAAATTCGGAAAATAGCAACAATAATGTCATGTCTCGTTAAAGCCAAGGAGGTGTCAAAGAAATTCTATATCTTTATACTTAGTTCGAGGGTCAAATAACAAAAAAAAGGAGAAAAATCTGCTAACTGATATTTTATAGAATTATCTCTTAGGTAGCACTATTATGAGTTGAAAATTTACTCCAACCAATAATAAAAGGTTGAGAATTTTATAAATTTTCTGTTACGAGTAATTTAGGCTACAGGATCTACATTATTGAACTACTAAAATGGAATCGAACCCTTTTTGGTAAGGAAAACTTTAGATTTTCTACTATTAGCAGTTGACAACTGCAAAAATAGATTTAGCTTGCTGCCTAATTGACCGAAGTTTGCTCCCAAGCGTCAGAAGATATGCTTAGGATTTTGTCATCAAAATAGTAAAAGTTTGTTAAACAAAGTTGTTTGTAAAAATTTTATGTCTAACAAAGTAGAACTAAACATCTTAGTAGAAGAGCGCATTCTAGCCCTGTTTAATCAGCTATGCGAGCAAGAAAATAAGAACTTAGACCAAGTTCTTTCTGATTATATGGCGAAGTGCATTAAAGTAGAGCAGCTGCTGTCAGAAAAAGATTTGGAGTCTGCTCCAGATAATATTCAACAAATAATTGACGAACGCATAGCAGTTGCTCTAGAGAAGCAAAAAAGCCAGATAGAAGCACTAATCAAAGAGCAGATTAAACAGGAATCTGGCAAATTAGGAGATAGAACCCTACCTATACCCTCCCACAATAAAAAAACTGCTGTCAATACTGCACAAACAGTAATAGATAAAAAAGATCCTCTCGTAATGATCGTAGACGACTCGATGACAGTAAGGGAGTTGTTTGCGCTCAGTTTTAGTAGAGAAGGTTACAGAGTAGAAAAAGCTCGTGACGGCCAAGAAGCCTGGGAAAAGCTACAGTCTGGCTGCAAATGCGATATAATTTTCTGCGATATTGAAATGCCGAGAATGGATGGATTAGAATTATTGGCTAATCTCAAAAAAGACCAAAAGCTATCTCGGATTCCAGTTGCTATGCTTACTTCTTTTAGCGAAGAACAGCACCAAAAAAGAGCAGCTACACTAGGAGCAAGTGGATACTTTACCAAGCCCTACGCTGAAGAAGAATTGCTGTCAGCAGCAGATCGGATGCTCAAAGGTGATATCTTATTAGACAGCAGCACCAGTGAGTTTTCCGCAGCAATTAAGTCCAAACTAGAAGCATCAACACAAGCTTCTACTCCTTTGCCATCCCCACATAGAGCGCCTCGTCCGCAAAGAACAAACTCGAAGCCAAGCTTGCTTATTATCGATGACTCCATCATAATGCGCGAAATGGTTTCGATGACTTTTACCAAAGTAGGCTACGACGTTAAAGGGGCTCGCGACGGTCAAGATGCTCTCGAAAAACTACAGTCTGGATTATACTGTGACTTGATTCTGTGTGATATTGAAATGCCCAGAATGAATGGTTTGGAATTTTTATCTCGCATTCAAGAAGATCCAGAACTTTCCGAAATTCCAGTTGCTATGCTTACTTCTCGTGGCGCTCAGAAAATGAAACAAATAGCAGCTCAGAGAGGGGCAAAAGGATATTTTGTCAAGCCTTACGTGGAAAAAACATTAATACAGTCAGTTAAACGCTTGCTCGATGGGGAAATTTTGCTAGAAAATGAGCAAAATATAGCCCACAAATAGCAACTAGCTATCTGCTAAACATTGGACTTTGCTAGACAACTAGGAGGGTTCGGCGGATAGATAGGTAGCTATCGCCAAAAGTTATTAAGTACAAAAGATAAGCCAAAAGACAGCTGACAGAATAGTCCGCTGTCTTTTGCACTAAATCAAACAAACGGCGCGCCGCTACGCGGATCTCTGCGAGATCGAAACTTTTGCAAGAGGTCTATTGCTTCTGAATCATTTTTGGCACTCCTATTGACACACTGGTCTTCGCTTAACTTCGCAAATGACGTTCGCGAACTGACTCTCAACCCTGTCCTTAACCGAGCAGTATTGGCTCTAATTTTGGTTTTAAGAGCTGCATCAACTGGGGCAGAGACTCCCGCTCGGACAAACTAAGAGCTTTAATCCCCGTCAGTTTCTCTACCAACTCAACTCCTGCTGTAGTACTTGTTGCCACGCCACTAATTAGATCCGGAGTCAAGCCGAAACTCTGGCTCACTCCAATGACGGCGTAAGGATCGGAGGCACACAGCACCGTACAACGAATTTGGGACTTCATTTCCTCCAAAACAACCGAGCCGTTGTAAGGCTCAAAAGGAGAAGCTCCTGCCTCTGCAACTACTACATCTGGTTTTTCGGCTGCAATCCTCCCCAATAACTGGCGCAGGCAGACGCGAAATTCCTCTGGCGGACAAGCCGAAGAAGGAAGACCAACATCGACGAAATCGAAGATTCGATCGGCTCCCGCATCTCCCATAGACAGAATATCGCGGTAGCGTCCAGCTCCAGTTAACTTTGTACCGATAACTTTTAAACCGACTTGCTTGAGCTGCTGAATGATGACTCTAGCGGCCATTGTCTTTCCTGCCGACATCGAGGTGCCGATAATCATTACAGTAGGACAGTTGTAATCGGTCTTATATATAGAAGGAACGAAATCCTTCATGCACACTTTGTGTTTTTCTCGAAGTACGTGACCTCGATAGAGCAAAGAAGTTGGGGGTAAAAGCAGAAACGACATAGAGGTGGCGCGTCCAAAAATTCCTGCTGCCGTTAAATTATTCATGCGTCCGTCCGCTTGAATCGATTGCCAGTCTCCGACAATTGCCAAAGTAGCTCGGCGCACGCCGAAGGCCCCAACAATTAAGTCTCCCTCAAGCAAGTTGGCCATACGTCCATTGCTAAGTTCGACTCTCGATGGCTGGTGCAAAGGGGGAATTACTTCGCCTACAACATAATCTCCTGTTGCCCATTGCTCTCGTGGTAGGGCTTGACAGCTAAAAGGGCGGCACTGGAGGTCAGAAATTCGCGTCAGGGTGCTGAACAAGTAATTTTTAAACATATTTTATTGACGATCGTATTGCTATTACCGAGAATTAGTTGCCTATTGTAAGCTTGGTTCTAAGAGCAGCCGAGAAAGTAGAGCTGACCTTTCAACCATCCGATCTAGATAAACGAATTCTCCTGGAGCGTGGGCTCCGTCGCCTACTGCTCCTAAACCATCCAATGTTGGTGTCCAGAGACTAGTAATATTGCCATCAGAACCGCCACCAGCAGTTCCCTGTTCGATTTCAATCCCCAACTCGTAAGCTGCCGACTGAGCTAACTGCCAAAGCTTCTGATTACCTGGAGTTTTCTCCATCGGCTTCCGACCAATGCCTCCTTCGATGACTAGTTGAGTACCTGGAGTACTCGGCTCTATGCTGAGAATTTTTTTCTCGATCTGTCGCGCGTCTTCTTGGCGCAGCACCCTTACATCTACCACGGCTTTACTTTCTGGCGCAATTACGTTTGGACGGATGCCGCCGTCGATAGTTCCGACATTAATAGTGATTCCTTTTTCGGCATCGTTAAGGGCAAATAGTTTCTGAATGATAAAGGAAAGTTCGAGAATAGCGCTAGCTCCTTTCTCTGGTTCTAAACCTGCATGAGCTGCCTTGCCCATTACCCGAATTGTGAACCGGCCTACGCCCTTGCGTTCCGTTTTTAACTTTCCAGATGGCCCTAGGGATGGCTCCATCACGAAAGCGCGATCGGCTACCTTTGCTAAGCGTTGAATGTGAATCCTCGAAGAGTGGCTGCCGATCTCTTCGTCTGAGTTGATTAAGATAACTGGTGCTATTTCTGGCTCAATTTCCAAAGCTTGAAGGGCTTCTACGGCAAAGATGGTAGTAACCAACCCCGCCTTCATATCGTAAGTCCCAGGTCCGTACATCTTTCCTTGTCGAACTTTCAAAGGCATTTTGGCTAAGGTACCTACAGGCCAAACTGTATCGCAATGTCCGAGCAGAAGTTGAACTGGCTGATTTTTTCGTCGAGCGCTAGGGATAGCTAGTAAGTGTCCTCCCGTCTGACGACCGAGAAGGCGCTGGACGCGGTAGTTCCTAGTTAACAAAGCTTTTTCAAGTAGGGCTAATACTTCTATCTGCGCTGCAGGTACCAAAGAGGGAGATTCTGCAAGAACTAGCTTTTCTAATAAATTAGTCATCTCCGAGGTACGACCGTGGAGATAGTCCAAAAGCCGCCTAGCAGTTTGAGTAGAAGTAGTTTTGAGTTGCATCACCTCTTGAATCCAGCGTGAAAGGGAAATGAGTTACTGCGATCGATCTCGGCGTAGCGTCCTGGGGAAAGATAAACTAGTAACGGTGCTTTATAAAGCAGGTCTCGATCGTCTCGATCGTAACTTCGCAGCGCTTCTTCTCGAACCTGAGCGGCGACTATTTTTCCAGCGATTAGACTATTTTTACCGAAACCGTCCACGATCCGATCTAATTGGCACTCTAAGAACAAATAAGCATCTTTGAGAAAAACTCCATCGATCGCGGAAGCCCGAAAGGTAGGTAGAGCAGCAAGAGAAGGTTTGGAATCGTTATCGCAACGAGGTGCAGCAGAAAGGCTGATTGAGACCACCTGAGTAGGTTGGGGAAAGCTAACAGTAAATGCCTGCTCGCGACGGATATTTTGATAAGTACGATGCTGCGGAGTGCAGACAAATCCGAAGTAATTTTCCCACCCTAAAGGTATTGCCATATGTTTCGGTGCTAGATCGTAGCCGCCTCCTTCCTCTCGCGTCCCCACAACGATTAGGGGAGCAACGCAGAAGAATCGATCCCATATTGGTTGGTTGAGGTCAAGACTTACGAGAGAATCACTGGTAAACTGGGGCATAGTTTTCATCTCCCCGACTGCAAGATCTGTTCTAGATCGACAAAAGTCTTTTTTAATCGGTAGCGGAAATTGTTTTACTGTTACTGCTAAAGCAAGTCAAGTTACTAGTTTTCTTCTGGAACAATTTTTATTTAACTACAGCCAACAATTTGGTTAAGTAGGGAAAAGAACGAAGCTTTTGCTAGAAAACTTTTTAATTCTACTTATATAATATCGCAATAATGAGGTTTTTTTGTTTGCAGGGATAGGAGCGCTCATAGCGCGAACAATATCCCCTCTCTTTCCTTAACCGAGCAGTATTGAGAAGTAATCTGCAATTATGCTCAAACCTGCTGCGCGCCAGTCTTACCATTTTCTACCACAAAAGAAGCCAAAGTTTGCAGTGTCGATCGAGGATGCTTAACTGTATTGACGACTCGCAAATCGCTCGTCCATTTCTTTCTATCTGCGGTGCATTTCACATAACCTCTCAGTCGGCTTTCAAAAAACTTGACGTGAGGATTGTCCTTTAAATAGGAGGCAAATCGTTCGTAAGGAACTCCATTAGAACTAATAGACGTACCTACAAATTCAGAAGCGACAACAGGAGAATTACGATCGTCAAAGTCAGTTTTTAGATCTGTTACCCAAAAAGAGTGAATATCCCCTCCGATAAAAACAGGATTAGAAGGACGGTGCTGGGAGATAAATTCTAGTATCTTTCTTCTAGATAGGGGATAACCGTCCCAACCGTCACTCCAATAAGCAGTTTTATCTTCTAACTTCTGTTTTAGTTGGGCTACTAAAGTCTGTTGCGCTACCACATTCCAAGTAAAAGGCGATCGCGCCAACCCTTCAAATAGCCAGCTTTCTTGTTGCGAACCCAGCAAGGTACGATCTCGATCGAAGCGATCGGGACATTCTGCTATTAATTGACCGCCCCCGCGTCCGTTATTGTCGCATACTTGATCCGATCGATATTGTCTGCTATCTAAGAGGCTAAACTGTGCCAACTGACCGTAGCTGAAGCGCCTGTACAAGCGCATATAGGGACCATATGGTCGAGAAACAGGACGCAAGGGTAAATGTTCGTAATATGCTTGATAAGCGGCTGCACGGCGTATTAAAAACTTCTCGACTGGATCGAAATCTTGAGACTCTCCATTGGCGTAGTCGTTATCTACTTCGCGATCGTCCCAGGTGCAGATGAATGGGAAGGCTGCGTGTGCGGCTTGTAGATCTGGGTCGCTTTTATACAATCCGTAGCGCTGTCGGTAGGTCTCTAAATCTGTTGATTCTTGCCCTATATGCTGCCTGGGATGATTAGAATTAGCTTTAGGCGCGTATTCGTAGATATAGTCCCCCAAGTGCAAGACAAAGTCTAAATCTTCTTCTGCTAAGTGACTGTAAGCGTTGAAATATCCGTGTTCGTAGTTTTGGCAGGAGACAAAAGCAAAAGTTAATTTTCGTAAAATATCTTTGACATTTGGTGCAGTTTTTGTTCTCCCAATCGGACTAATTTCTTTTCCTACTTTAAATTGATACCAATACCAGCGATCGCTCTCCAGTCCATTAACGACTACGCGGATAGAATGAGCTAATTCTGGAGTAGCGATCGCCTCCCCCTTAGCGACGACTCGACCCATTTTCTCATCGGTTGCTATTTGCCACATTACGGGTACGTTTACTGGTGGCATACTAGTCGATCGCAAGGGGTTAGGTGCTAGTCTAGTCCACAAGACGACGCTATCTGGCATAGGATCCCCAGAAGCCACCCCAAGACTAAAAGGATAGCCGCTATACTTACGAAAAGATAAGGTGGGTCGCAACCTTGCTTGCGCTAGAGTTAAACCAGTAAGGCTTCCCGTCGCTAAGAGAAAGTTGCGACGGGACAATTTATCAAACAGTATTGCGATCCTAATTCATTAATTTCGATTTTACTCTATGCTTTGGAAAATTTTCTGGGTGAGAGAGTTCGATCGCGCTATTAATTCATCTCTTTGCGCTAGATAATCTAGCTGTTGTAGAGAAGGCATGAAAAAGCTCTTTGTTTTCTCAAAGCTATTTTTCAAAATTTGAGTGTATCTTTTCACTCTTTGAGCGTCAAACTCATCTAAAGCATAAACATTTTTTCCTAGTCGATCGTACTCCTGAATTATCTCGTCTTTTTTGTCGATTACCTCTCGATATATTTCTGGGAAATATTGTTCTGTAAAAATCAAAAACCCGTCAAAAATCTGTCTCGCCATTTCCGCAATGCGATCGTCTGATTGCGGTACGTGTTGTCTTTCTCCTAGATCGATATCGAGAATATCTAGCCCCTTACCCAAAACGAAATAATTTACCACCGTTTCTATCTCATATTTAGTGGGAAATATAATCGAATCTAGTATATCTCTAGGAAGGATAAATTCTCCACTCAAAGCATATCGAGGACAGGAGTCGCCAAACCCTTGTATTTGACAATTGACTAGAGCTTTGTATAGCGTTTGAAATGCAAGTCTATTTGCTCTTCCGCCAAAACTTTGTCCTGTATTTAATCCTTCATTAATGTCTGTATTAGAGTATTTCCCTTTTTCATAATGGGAAGTTACGAAACACTCTTTTTCAGTAGCAAAAAAGGGTTTTAACAACCTAAACAAAAAAGCAAAATCGTATTTTTTGGTATCGCAATCGCTAAAAGCAATGTAAGGTGCAGTAGAAAGAGCAACCCCTTGATACATTCCCGCACCTTTTCCGTGTAAAAGGACATCTAGGGAATATTGTTGCGTAGATTTTTTAAATATATCTTGCATCATTTGGGGGTTTCTTCTCAATAGATTTATTCTAAAAGGAAGACAATTCTTAAAGTCATCTAAATTCACCCCCATTTCTTTGGTAGTTTCTAGAACAGTTTTTGCTGCTAGATAGGCGCTATCGACAAAATTTTCTCCATCTTCGGGATGGGAAGCATCAATTAGTACTACCTCAGAAATTGGATTTAAGGAACCTATCTCCTCGAAAGAATACTTGTCGGTCAATTGAGGTATGGTATAACTTCCGAAGAGATACTGGGTAACAGTTCGACAAACGCGGTCTACTCTCGACTCATTTTTGGCTGGAAGAATCAGAGAAATTGACCCCTTATTATGCTTTTGTTTGAGGTCAATTAATTCGAGCAAAAAATCTTCTAAATTGCCGCTAACTTCTTGATAGGGAATTGTTTGCAAGCTCATTGTTATTCTCTACAGTTTCTGTTGAAGAATTTTGGTTGTGTCCTCTTTCTTTGAGGATTGCCTGTGCAAAGCGCTTAGCTATTTCTGTGTGACCTTTGTTATTGAAGTGGATTCCATCCGAGTATAAAGTTTCATCTAGGTCAGATAATTCTACTTTAGTTAAGGAATATTTAGCGCACAGTTTATTGATTTGTTCGTTGTAGAGATTTACGCGCTCGTTAGTTGCCTTATTGTAACTAGGAGCTAAAATTCCTTTTTGATATGGTATGGTTCCTACAAATAATTTTTTTTGCCTTACTATAGAGGCTTTAATACAATGTTCCAAGTTTTTCTTAAAGGTGTCTACTGGTGTATTTTTATTATCCTTGGAATCATTTACACCTTCAAAAAAACATACTTCTTGTGCTTCGGGATATTTTTTTAGCAAACTGTAAAATCTCTTGACAATGTCGCAGGTTGTTTCTCCATTTATTCCTTCATTGAGACAAATCCACATTCCACCGACAGAATTTTCTAATATTGTTTCCATCTCTAATGGATAGCTACTTTTTTTATCATCTCTAGCTCCATTAGTTATAGAATCACCAATACATAGTACAATATTAAAATTCATTTTTTTCCTCCTAATTAGGCTGTGGTAATTTGAAGTGATGTCCTTAACTAACGATCGATAGGTTGGGATTTCTCTCTCACTGGTACAACATACCATAATGGGAGTTGCTAACCACAGCTAATAATCTGTTATTTTATAAATAATCTTTATGATTAGTTTAATTTATAATAAGAAGGTATTATCTTGTTAAGATTTCTGAATTCGATCGTTGACATATTTCAGCAATTATGATTTTTAAACTGTTTTTTTATATAGGAACCTATACCGATCGTCTAAAAGTAATCCCATAAGTCCTTCAGCTTTTAATAGAAGGCGTTTGTATAACTGCTAGATAAGAACCAGTAAATGCAGATAAATATCTAAAATATAAAAGCGAGATTATCTTAAAGAGAAGATGAAGAATTATAAGACAGAAAAATCAAGAAGGAAAAGAGAATATGCAAAAATTTCCCAAAAAACGCAGATTCAGGTTATAGGAAAGTCTAAAAATCAATTTGCACAGGCATTTAAACATCCTCTAACCGATCTATATCATTGGTTGCTGGTGATATCCTGGTGGAACTTTTTGATCGCAATCACTTTATTTTATCTAATCACTAATATACTGTTTGCTTTTGCCTATTTAATAGCTGGCGACGGCATTGCTAATGCTAAACCTGGTTCTTTTAGCGATGCATTTTTCTTTAGCGTTCAAACTATGTCCACCATCGGCTATGGTTCTATGTATCCCACTACATTTTACACCCAGGTTTTGATGACAATAGAAGTGCTGGGAGGTACTTTATTGGTGGCTATTTTAACGGGATTAATTTTCGCCCGCTTTTCTCGACCTACAGCCCGTCTGATTTTTAGTCGCGTATGCGTGATTTGTCCTTTTAATGAGGTGCCTACTCTTATGTTTAGGGTAGCCAACCAGCGACACAACCGGATTTTAGAAGCACAAATTCGCGTGACTTTGCTGCGTAACGAGGTCAGTTTAGAAGGTCATAACTTGCGCCGATTATACGACCTACCACTCCTACGATCGGAAACTCCAAGTTTTCACTTAAGTTGGTCTGTAATGCACCCTATTGACCCCAGAAGCCCTCTATATCAAGCTACGCCCAATTCTTTATCCAAACACGATACACAAATAATCGTAACCTTAACCGGATTAGATGAAACTTTTTCTCAGACGATTCACTCTCGTTATTCGTACACTGTATCCGAAATTCTTTGGAATATGCGTTTTGTAGATATTTTCTCGAAAAGACCAAATACTAAGCAATATAAGGTTGATTATGACCGTTTCCACAACGTGGTTCCTGTAGGAAAAATAAAGAGAAAATAGAGACAATAGCTATTTCTTATTTTTCTTAAAATAAATATTAAATATATGGACGTTTTTTTTGGTAAAGAGGATGTCAATTAACTAGATCCCCGATCGCGATCGGGGATAATTGTTTTTCTTTTTAAAATAATATTTCGGGATGAATCAATTTGAAACCTGCAGCTTTGATTTTTTGATTCGACAAACGCAATCCGTAGGAAAGTTTTGATAAGGTAGATGGATCCCAGGTAACACTTGGCTGTCCGTGATGTTGAAATAAGCGATCGTAAAATTCCTGTCTCTTAAGTGGCATGTCACTTGAGAGATTGTACATTCCTTGTAATTTCTTTTGTCGCACAAACTCTATAGCGCTAACAATATCATCGAGGTGAACCCAATTGATATATGCTTCTCCATTTCCTGGACGATTGGTACCCGCCCAACTTCCAAAAATCTTAATTAATTGTCTTCTTCCTGGACCATAAATTCCTGCTAGACGGAGGATACAAACTTTTAGGTCGGAACTATTGGCAGATAAAAGTACTTGTTCTGTTTGGTGGAGAATCTCTCCATGTTCGTTGGGAGGAGTTATTGATGATTCTTCATCTACCCATTCTCCACTTCTATTTCCGCACACACCGTAACTACCTGTATAAATTAACTGCTTGACGCGAGGAGTTTGTTTAAGAGCGATCGCTAAGTTTTTAGCTGTTTCTAGATAGCTTTCTCGATACGCACTGCGGTTTGGCGCACCCACAGACAAAAGTACCGTGTCTCGATCTTTTATTACATCTAGGAGGCGATCGAGATTATCTGCTTTGGTAACTACTACTTTTTGCACTATTTTCTCTAACTTTGCTACCTTGGTTGGGGTCGTAGTAGTAGCGGCGATAGAATGACCTGCTTGAGTCCAAACGCGGGCCACAGCACTGCCAACGTAGCCACAGCCAATAATTGCTATATTTTCCTTTATCGATCGTCCCATTGTGCCTGAAAATAACGATTAAACCAGTTATCAGTTATCAGTTATTAGTTATTAGTTATCAAGGTCGTACTTAGTGGATTTTAAACTACGATTGAGACCTCCTACCTATAGAAGTAGGGAATTTGGAAGACCACAGATAACACATAACTGGTAACTGATAACTGATAACTGATAACTATTAAATTCTCTCCAATAGAGGTAAAAACAAAGTTATGTAATAAAAAACTAAAGGAGCCGTAAAAACGTAGCTATCGGTTCGATCTAAAATTCCCCCATGTCCTGGAATTAACTGTCCTGAATCTTTTACTCCTGCGTCTCTTTTGATCATTGATTCGGTCAAGTCGCCCAAGAGACTGACAACCCCTATCAACAATCCTAAAAGCACCCCGCTGAAATGCCAGTAGGGCCAACCTAAATACCAAGCACCAGCTTCAGCAACAGCTAAACTGCCAGCAATACCAAATAGCGCCCCTTCAAGAGTTTTTTTGGGACTAATTTTGGAGATTTGAATTTTGCCAAAAAATTTACCTATAATATATGCGCCGATATCTGCTGCCCAAATACAACCAAATGCCAGAAATGTAACTTGTAAAGCAGTAGGAAAACTACTAGGATCTAGCCAAGATTCCGGCCAGTAACCCATTAAAGGCAAATTGCTCCCCTCTAGAGTACCCTGTCCTGACCCTTGAGTTAAACCAACTCTCAGTCGTATCCAGTAGCTAGGCAAGTAGCCGCCGTAAAATAGTCCCAACACAGAGGTGGAAATATCGGCAATGGTTGCTAGCTTGGGCTGAAACAGCAGATAAAAACAGATCGTGCCTCCTGCTAAGGGAAATATTGCATCGGTTAAATCTGGTGCTACAGTCGCGGTGACTAGCATTACTAAAGAAAGGAAGATAGTGGTTTTACCAGCAGGAGCAATGCCTTTAGAACGAACTAGATTGAAATATTCTAATAGTCCTAAAAAGACTATAATGCCAAAACCAATAGTAAAATACCATCCTCCCAGAACTATCATTCCGAAAGCGACGGCGATCGCAATTATTGCACTGATGATACGAGTCCAAGGCATAAGAAAATTTTCTACAAAAGATTGATTTGTGATATGACAATCGAAATAAATTTAAACTTTATCCCCACTGAGAATAAAAATTGGATCGACTGCGGCAAAAGTTTGATGAATACCGCGTGTCTCCAATCGGTTTACTGCTGATTGCACTACTTCAATGTTACGAGCTTGCAGTTCTGCTAAAGCTTCCGAAATAGCGTACAAACCTTCTAGATTACTAGCTGTAGCGACTATTCTGCCTTCTGGCTCTAAATAATGCCA
The DNA here is from genome assembly GCA_030065755.1 of Prochloraceae cyanobacterium. Classification (GTDB taxonomy): domain Bacteria; phylum Cyanobacteriota; class Cyanobacteriia; order Cyanobacteriales; family JASJDA01; genus JASJDA01. The sequence continues at coordinate 37,247 of JASJDA010000004.1, forward strand.
AACTTGTTTTAAAATCTCCTTAATCGGTCGTCCTCCTTCGAGACAGACTCGATGAGGCAAAGTATTAAGTTTTGTAAAACACTCAGGCGCCTTACCCTCAAATACTTCCACATTTTTCACGCCGAAGCGAAAGCAGTTGCGGCGAATTAAATTTGCCACCTCTTCGTCTCTTTCTACGGCAAAAATTTTGCCTTCAGGACAAAGGAGGCCGATTTCTACTGGAATTGTACCAGTACCAGCACCAATGTCCCACACTACTGATTTTGGTTTCATTCGCAAGGAAGAAATTAGTAGAAGGCGGACTTCTTTTTTACTTAGGGGAATACCAGGCAAACGCTCAAATAAACTATCTGGAATGCCAGGAGTAACATAGGGCCACAGCATAGTATAATTTTCAACTATACGGTATTATTTATCAATTGTTAACTATTTATATTAATATTTTCTTAAAACTTTTAAAGTATTTAAAGTTAAATCGCTACAGCCCGTAATAATAGCTCCTCGATCGCGGTTCTCTTGCAAATATTCGATCGCTGTTCTGGAAATCTCTTCTCCTGGCATTAAAATCGGAATTCCTGGCGGATAAGGACAGAGAATTTCGGTGTTAATGCGACCTGCACTGGTCTCGATCGGTACGGTTTCTGTGCTGGCAAAAAATGCCTCGCGAGGGGAGATTGAGGGGGTGAGGGGGTGAGGGGGTGAGGGGGTGAGGGGGTGAGGGGGAGATATACTATCTTTTTTTCCTGCTAAAGAAACAAGGTCGGTAAAAGCCTTGACAAGATGGTCGATATCTGATTGTTGATTACCTATGGTAATAATAAAGGTTAAATGTTGTAGCATCGGCAACTCAGCAGTAACTCCGAGTTTTTGGTGTAAAATTTCGTCAGCTTCAAACCCTGTTAAACCTAATTTTGAGACATTAACTGTTAATCTGGTTCTATCTAGAATGTAGAAGCCAGATATGGGTCGATCGCTTTTTTTTAAGATAGATAAGCTGGAAATTTTACCGAGTTGGTTTCTAGCTCGATCGGCTAGCTCTAAAGTTCTAGTAAGTAATTGTTTTCCTTGCAATGCCATTTGCTGTCTGGCAGCATCGAGGGAGGCTAAGAGAATATAATTGGGGCTAGTAGTTTCTAGTAATTGTAGAGCTTTACTAATTTTGGAAGTATCTACGCGCACTCCCTGAGTATGCAGCATCGATGCTTGAGTCATTGCTCCCAATACTTTATGAATCGATTGTACGGTTAAATCTGCGCCACAGGAGAGAGCAGAAGGAGGTAGATCGGGGTGAAAGGTAAAGTGAGCGCCGTGGGCTTCATCTACGAGTAAAGGAATATTATATTTATGGGTAAGTTGGGCGATCGCCTCCAAATCACCGCAAACCCCTTGATATGTCGGATAGACTGTCATAACTGCTTTGGCATCGGGATGTTGCTCTAGGGCTGTTTTAAGAGCAACTGGTGCGATACTGTAAACTAGGTCGAAGTCTCGATCGTATTCTGGGTTAATAAAAACTGGTACTGCACCAGAAAGAATTAAACCAGCGATCGCCGATTGATGAATGTTGCGCGGCAAAATAATCTTATCTCCCTCGCCGCAAGTTGCTAAAATTGCCGCTACAATTCCGCAAGTGGAGCCATTTACCAAAAACCAAGTCTTTTGCGCGCCAAATGCCTCTGCTGCTAACTGCTGCGCTTCTTCTATTACCCCTTCAGGAGCAAATAAATTATCTAATTCTGGTAATTCTGGTAAATCTGCTTTGAAAACTTCTTTTCCTAGCAATTGAGCTAAAATTTTAGGTGTTCCCTCTCCTCTTTTGTGTCCTGGGGCATAGAAGGCTGCATGAGGTTTGCCAGCTAATTCTTTTAAGGTATCTACCAGGGGTGTTTTAGTTTGAAATTGCAAGAAGGATTCGGAGATAAACTACATATTTATCCTATTTCTTCTTCCACTCTTTCTGTTCGATCGCTTTTTATTTCGTAGTTTCTAACTCCCCAGGTAGGATTCGAACCTACGACCAATCGGTTAACAGCCGACCGCTCTACCGCTGAGCTACTGAGGATTGCTGACAACAGTAATTTATTGTAGCGATAAAAAAATAGTTTGGCAATAGGTTGAAGAAATTTTTTTTACTGTGGAGCAGAAGTTAGAGAGTGGACGAGGGTTTGAGCGCGATCGCGTATTGCCAGCCAATTTCGCTCTTCAACTAATTGGGGAGGAAATAATTGACTCGAAAGACCGACAGCAATCGCTCCTGCTTCAATAAAGTGACTGGCATTTTCTACGGTAACTCCACCAGTGGGAATCAAAGGAATTTGACCTAAAGGCCCTTGCAGACTTTTAATATAATTGGTTCCTCCTACTGCTTGGATGGGAAATACTTTAACAGCGCTTGCTCCTGCTTGCCATGCGGTAACGATTTCTGTAGGTGAAAGTGCCCCTGGTACGATCGGAGTCTCGTAAGTGTCAACTGCTGCTCTAATTAATTCTGGGTTAACGTGAGGGGAAAATAAGAATTGAGCCCCACAAGCGATCGCTTCAGTTAACTGCTCTAGATTTAAAATAGTTCCCGTGCCAATAATACACTCTGGTAATTCATTTCTTAGCTGAGTAATGGTAGCTGCCGCTCGATCGCTATTCCAAGCAATTTCAATGAGCCTCATTCCTCCCTCTGCAACTGCTTTTGCCATTGATAGAGCTAATTTGGAGCTAGGAGAGCGAATAACGGCGATCGCTCGATGCTGTTGCAGTAATTGCGTCCAGGAGCGGGAAATTGTTGTATATTTGTTAAGAAAAGACAAAGTTTATACCAAAAGTTTCGAGGTATTTTAAGAACTTTGTATTTTACCTTATATTAACTCAACTAAAGCAGAAAGGAATACAAAAATGCAGGTTCGAGCGAAAGCGGCTAAAGAAGTTGGTGCTTCACTAGAAACATACGGCTTTGAAGTAGAATCGCCCAAAGAATACCAATGTTTAATTAAGGTCGAATACTGCGGAATCTGTCATTCCGACCTTCACGTAATTGATGATGATTGGGGAATAGCAAAATATCCCGCAATCGCAGGTCACGAAGTTATCGGTATTGTAGAAGAAGTGGGAGGCCAAGTAAATCATCTCAAAGTAGGCGATCGTGTCGGAGTTGGCTGGCAGAAATCTTCTTGTCTGCAATGTTCTGAGTGTCTCAATGGTAACGAAAATCTTTGCGATCGAAATCAGGCTTTAATTGTACCTGGTCCTGGGGGTTTTGCCAATTATCTACTAACTGACTCCCGCTTTGCTTTTCCTATCCCCGAAGGAATCGATCCTAAAGTTGCTGGGCCATTATTATGCGGTGGAATCACTGTATATTCTGGTTTGACTTCTGCTGGTATGAGTTCGGGTCAAGAAATTGGTATTATCGGTATTGGTGGCTTAGGTCACATGGCAGTACAGTTTGCCAAAAAACTCGGCAATCGCGTCACTGTATTTACCACCTCTCCTGACAAAGCAGAATTTGCTCACAAACTAGGGGCAGATAATGCTATTGTCGTTCCTAGAGGAAAAGCACCGCCCCAACCCACTCAACTGTTGAACATTATTTTGAGTACGGTTCCTGCTTCTTTAGATTGGTCAGCTTATCTAGAATATTTAGATTCTGACGGAACTCTTTGTTTTGTCGGTGTAACAGATGCACCTTTAAACCTTCCTCTATGGCCCTTATTAACCAAGCGTCGACGCGTCATGGCTTCTATTATTGGCGGACGTGCGGCGATGATGGATATGCTTTCAGTAGCTTCTCGCTTCAAAATTGAACCCGTGGTGGAAGTATTTCCTTTGGAGCAAGTTAACGAAGCTATTGAGAAAGTGCGCTCGAATCAAGTTCGCTATCGCGCTGTGTTAGCTATGAATTAACCTTTACCCAAAGTTTATCGCTCGCTCGATCGCAGGTCAGGGGTCAGGGGTCAGAGGTCAGGGTAAAAAAGGGAAGTGACATACCCACACCAGAATAGATAAAAATTTCTAACAGTATTATTGAGATACAGAGAAATATAAAAACTGTAAATATGTTACGGTTGTGTTCTAATATTTTGAGTCATGAGTAAACAACTTCCAAACAGTTCTTCCTTACCGCCAGGAATACAGAGAGTTTCTAGAACCCTTAAATGGACGGGTTTAATAGGGTTTTGGTTGCAGCTCATAACAGGAGTTGTATCGGGTGTGTTTTTAGTTATTGCAGCCGCGTCCAATATATTAGCTCCCAAACAAGCAACCCAAGGAACGGAGTTCGGGATATTTTTTGCTATTTGCGCTCTAATCTGTTTGGGAGTTAGTATCTACTTTTATTATCGTTATACTCAAATTGGCGATCTACTGCGCAATCCCAACGCTGCTGCTCGTCCTAAAAAAACAGATACTCTCAAATTAATTAAACTGGGACGAATTGTTAATATAACAGGAACGGCTCTATCTATTGTAGGAACTCAATCAGTTGTTGGCGTTATCTTATTATTCAAGGCTGTAGTGCAAAATCCCTTTCTGGGTCTAGGAACAACAAATCAAAATGCCACAACACTGGTGCTTCCTGCTGATATGTTTAATATTGCAGCTAATACCGCTACGGTAACTGCTCACTTTACTGGGCTATTGATTACTTTATGGCTTATCGATCGTATCGAACACAATAATTAAACCCGATCCTAACTAATGTATAACTTATTGAGTGACGAAGCCCCTTGGGGTGTCAGTGAAGGTTTTAGTCTGGATATTGATTTTTGTATTTGGGTACTAGAAGTAGATGGGTTACAAGTTCCTCCCTTTAACAAACATCCAGACGGAAATCGAGTTTTGAGAGCAAAAGGGATGGAGGCAAAGTCTTGGAAGACTTGGGTCAAAACTGTTGCTCTCTTGCTAGACCAAAGACTGAACTGGCACGTAGAGGATATTGAGACATCTCTAGAAGAAAGTCAAGAGAGTTTCGATCGCATGGCTTCTAATGCTGCTATGGGGGATATAGATCGATCGCAGCAGCGCATGGGTCTAGCAAGTTACTATACTTGGAAGGAACAACAATATCAACAGGCGATCGCAGCAGCAAGAGAGGTTTATTCTGGCTCCGATTTAACCTGGGGTGCGCAAGTTCCTCCTGAGTTGTGGAATGGCTCGCCAGCAGTTAAAGTAGCTTTGAAGGAACTTTGGCAGCAATACCTATCTATAGGATGCAAAGAGCGGGAATGGAGTAGAGATTCAACGACAGATAAATTTTGGAAGGTTTTAAAGCCATATGCCACTAAAATACCTGCTCTAGAACTACATTTTGTTGCTTATCCAGCAGCAGTTGAGTACGTAGTCCCTCCCGTATCGGCAATTTTGTCCTTTACCAATAGACCCCCCGAAAATGATGTTTTAAAAGAGTCTGTTTTACGTGCAGTAGAAGTTTTGGCTCAGTTTAATCGTTAGGAACAAATTGATTTATATTAGTATTTACAATGTAGTATAAAAGAGAGTGATGTTTTGTTCGCTTTTGCCAAGCTTAAATGACTCCTGCCGAACTTAAAACTTACCTCAACCAACTCGTCAGTAAAAACCTCAAAATCAGTACAATGATTTGGGGGGCTCCTGGTATTGGAAAATCCAGCATTGTCGCACAAACTGCCAAAGAAAACGATATCGACTTTATAGACGTGCGACTGTCCCAACTAGCCCCTACAGACTTGCGCGGTTTGCCTGTAGCGAAAGAAGATACGTCGACTTGGTATCCTCCAGAATTTTTACCTCGTACTGGTAAAGGCATCCTGTTTCTCGACGAACTTAATATGGCTCCTCCTGCCATGCAAGGAGTGGCACAACAATTAATTCTCGATCGCCGCGTCGGTAATTATATAGTACCCGAACGCTGGTTTGTCTGGGCAGCAGGGAACCGTAAAGAAGACCGCGCTGCTGTATTTGAAATGCCTTCTCCCCTAGCAAACCGCTTTTTGCACCTAGAAGTGCAACCAGATTTTGATAGTTTTAAAGCCTATGCTCTTCTTACCGAAGTAGGGGAACAAATAATTGCTTTTCTCTCTTTTCGTTCTACCCTACTACATAAAATCGACCCTCAACAACCAGCTTGGCCATCTCCGCGATCGTGGGTAATGGCAAGTCAACTCCATAAGGTCGGGTTGGATATTGCTCCCGCAGTGGGAAATGGTGCAGCAGCAGAATTCTATTCCTATATCACTCTCTACGAAACTTTGCCCGACTTAGCACCTATTTTAGAAGGACGCGGTAACAATATTTCCTTTCCTACCGAACCTTCTGTTCGTTATGCTACTACCACTGGTTTGACTGTTAGGGCTGCTAATGCTAGCCAAGCTTATAGTGCTTTTCTCTGGTTGAGCGAAAAAGCCGCAGCAGAATGGGTACAGTTATTTGCAACAGATATGTTTCGCCAGATGCGCAATAAAGGACAGATGGGCGCTTTAGCTCAACTAGTACAAAAAGACCCTCAGCTTCAGAAGTTTTTGAAAGATTATCAGGAATTGATGGGAGTTTAATCGAGTGGGAGAGGGGGAGCAAGGGAGCAGGGAGCAAGAGAGATAATTAACAGCCAACAGCTAACAGCCAACAGCCAACAGAAAATAGCCAACAACAAACAATGGATAAATCGATCGAAAAAGTTCTCAGCGCTTCTGTGTTGCGCTTGCGGATGAAATCTCCTTTTTTTGCTACTTTAGCTTTATTTGCCCGTTTTATACCTACCGATCGACTTCCTACTGCTGGTACTGACGGTAAAGATATCTTTTTCAATAGAAAATATCTACTTTCTTTGTCACCAGCGCAACAGGATGGTTTATTGTTACACGAAGTATTACACGCGGCACTACTTCACGTACTGCGACGAGGTACTAGAGATGCTATTATTTGGAATATTGCTGCTGATATTGTGGTTAATGGCACGATCGTCGCTCAGGGTTGTTTTGAATTGCCTGATGGCGGAGTTAGAGAACCAAAACTAGAACATCTCAGTGTCGAAGAAATTTACGAATTGCTAGAAAAAGACGAAAAACTTTCTTATTGCCTCGCTCACCCAGATCTCTTGACAGAAGCGCCAGAAGATGCTAAAGCAGGTTTGGGAGATGATGGAGATAGTTTATCGATCGCCAGACGAGCAGTATTAGAAGCACACTGGCGCAATGCTCTACAAAAAGCAACTACGATCGCTCGAACTACTACAGATCGAGGTAATCTTCCTGTCGGGATGGAAAGGGAACTAGGAGCTTTAAATCCAGCCCAATTAGACTGGAGATCCTATCTTTGGCGCTATTTGGTGAAAACTCCTAGCGATTTTTCTGGATTCGATCGCCGCTTTATAGGACGAGGACTTTATTTAGAAAACTTAGAAGGAGAGTCAGTCAAAGTATACGTAGCTGTAGATACTTCAGGTTCGATCGACCACCAGCAACTAAGAATGTTTCTAGGTGAAGTAAGAGGGATTTTAAATTCTTATCCCCATTTAGAGTGCCAACTGTATTATACCGATGCAGATGCTTACGGCCCTTATACACTAGCTAGCAAAAGTTCTTTACCTAAACCAGAAGGTGGAGGTGGGACATCTTTCAGACCCTTTTTCTCCAAAGTAGAAGAAAATTGGGACAATTTTAGTGCAGGGGTTTGCATCTATTTAACCGACGGATACGGAGATTTTCCCCCAGAACCTCCAGAATTACCAGTGTTGTGGGTAGTTACTCCAGGAGGATTGGATTTATCTGAGTTCCCTTTTGGTGAAGCAGTGCGCTTACTTTCTGTTTGAACTAGTTAAAAATTTCATCAATATCGATCTCCAAATCTGGAAAAGTCACAGGGGAAATCTTTCCAGTGGTATATTCAGTTTTGCTTTGATATTCCTCACCTAGAGGTTGGCGAAAAATAGTTAACTTTTTAGCAGTGATATCGACAACCCAATATTCTTCTATTTGCGATCGAGCATAAACTTTTTTCTTTTCATCTAAATCGTATGAGAGGGTACTGTCGGATATTTCAATTAACCAGTAGATATCTTCAGGATAGGGGTGACGCGATCGATAAAGAGATCTCGGAGCTTTTACAATAGCAATATCTGGTTCTGGCTCGGAATTAGCTAAAGTGATGGGATGAGCTTCAAAAACTTTAGCACTACTTCCCAATAATGTTCGTAAATATTCAGCAAGTGCATCATTGGTATATCTGTGCAATGGTCCTTCTGGACTCATCTCAACTATTTCTCCATCTAATAACTCTACCCGCCGTTCCTTGAAAATTCCAGCAGAAATGATTCGATGGTAGTCTTCTACTGACCATTTAGCGAGCACTTTCATTTTTTAATTTCCACTTTATTAGCTCGATTTTATTAATAATAACGTTGCGATCGCGATATAAATACAAAGTAGAAGAAAATTGTCCCAATTTTAGTGCAGGGGTTTGCGTCTATTTAACCGACGGATACGGAGATTTTCCCCCAGAACCTCCAGAATTACCAGTATTGTGGGTAGTTACCCTAGGAGGATTGGATTTATCTGAGTTCCCTTTTGGCGAAGCAGTTCGCTTACTCTTTGTTTGAACTACATGAACCAATTGCGTATTACTTTCTAATAAAGTTTTATAGATACAAAATTATCTTAAATTGGTAAGATATTTAGTTGTTGAATAATCTTCGCTAAATTAAGTAGAAATCAGAATGAAAAAAACAAAACAAATTAAAATTGTTTTTTTACTTTTCTTAGGAAGTTTATGGATTTCTATAGTTAGAGAAATAATACTTTATAGATTTTTGCTTTAATTTTTTACTTTTTTCATCCCTACTTATTTAAAGCTATTCTAGCAGCTTCGAGTAATATGCTATGTTCGGCACGAGCGATCGCCTGATATGTTCTTTCTACTCCTTCTAGTTCTACAGAAATAGAACTAATTCCCCACCGCACCAAATGCTCGATTATTTCTGGATATTCCACTGGTGCTTGACCGCAAATTGAACAAGGAATTTTTAGACTTTTTGCTAGTTTAATTAATTGTTCGATCGCTTCTAACATAGCTGGATGAAGAGCGTTAAATTTAGGTGATAAATCTCCTATTTCCCGATTAGTTCCTAATATTAACTCAGTTAAATCGTTAGTACCAATAGAAATCCCTTGCACTCCTGCTTCTACATATTTTGGTAACAGAAAAAGTACTGAAGGAACTTCTGCCATAATCCAAAGTTTAAAAGACTCTTGAGTTGTCAAACCCACTTGTTCTACCCAACGGCGACAGAAATTAAACTCTTCTAAACTGCGCACGAAAGGCAAAATTAAATTGACATTAGTATAGCCAGATCTTCGTACTCTAGCTAAGGCTTCTAACTCCAAAGCAAATAGAGTAGGATTTAACAAATAATTGTAGGTTCCTCGGTGTTTGAAATGGGGATTTACTTGTAATTGTTTTGAGAGAGAAGAGAATTCAAAAGAGCGCCAATCAAGAGAGCGATAGAATAAAGGTCGGGGAAAAAAAGCAGCAGCAAAACGAAAAATCAACTGAGTTAAATGTTCGGTTAATGCTAACTGCTGAGATTCCTCTAGCCATTTATCTACAGAGTCTATCTCAAACAACTCTAACAGCATCAATTCAGAACGCAATAATCCCACTCCATCCACCGGTAAATTGGCGGTCTTGGGAATCGAACTTGGTTGGCTTAAATTTACTAGCAGTTGAGTAGCAATAGGATAATTAGGATATGGGGTGTGGGGTGTAGGGTGTACTAAATTTTCTCCAACTCCCCGACTTCTCAACTCTCCCTCCCCACTCTCCTCCTCTGGAAGCTGAAAAAGTTCCCCACTATTACCGTTGAGCAGTACTAATTCCCCAGTTTTGAGTATTTGGGTTGCACCAGCAGCACCGACGATCGCTGGAATACCTAATTCTCTAGCAATAATAGCTGCATGGCTGGTAACTCCACCAACTTCTGCTACTACCCCAGCAGCTTTTTTTAGTAGGGGCAACCAATCAGGTTTTATACTTTTAGTTACTAAAATTCTGCCTTGGGGAATGGTTTGTAGGTGTCCTCCAAAACCTGAAATAGTATGTATGGGGGCGATCGCTTGTCCTGGAGAAGCTGCTAGTCCTTGTAGTATGGGTTGGGTTTCTTTCATCGAGGGTTCTTTCTGCGGAGATACTACTCTATTTACTGACTTTGGATAGGGAATAGATTGAACGATCGAAAATTGGGGTATTGAACCTTCTTTAGTTTTAGGTAAAGTCCACTCCAGCAAGCCAATGTAGTCACTTTCACTCCCTAAACGATCAACTAGTTCGATTAGTTGGGTTAAGGAAGTTTCATCTAAAGAATATTGTTCCTGTTCTGCTTCAGTTAGTAAATAAGGTTCCAAACTACTTTTTGTCAGACAATAAGCCCGAATTTTATGACCCAATTGTTCAATTTCTACTGTTTTTGTCCCTCGCTTTATTTGATAAAAGTCTGGCCAGACTTTCCCTTCAACTATACTGTGTCCTAAACCCCAAGTCGATTTAATCTCAATTCGGTCTGGGAAAATTTCTGCTGTTCCAGAGGCGATCGCGTCGGCGATCGGCTGGACTAAAATTGCCACATTTAGCCGCTCTATACTGATTCCAGCTTTGTACCAGAAAAAGATGTTTCTCGCGCTAAATAAGTGTGCCCAAGTTTGTTTGAGAGCTAATTCTATTGCTTCTGGTTCGCAAGCACAAATCTGAGAAGGAAGTAAACCAGTAAACTTAGCTCTTTTGTTCTGGGGTAAACAAATAGAAGATCTTAAAATCAGAGACTCTGAATTTAATTTACTAGCAGCATCGAGTAAAGTTTTGAGATTCTCTTCAAGTAAAGTAGCGTTAATAATCTCCTTACTACTTTGTTGTGCTAGCGATTGCAACTCTTTACTATTATTTACGTCTAAGTTTAAAAGCGAGTGGGAAAAATCTGCCAATAGCTCCTGAGAATTAGCGAAAATTTCGATAAATTCCCCTATATTAGCAGACCCCAGCGCAAAACCCTCCACAATAGGATAACCTTGCTGTCTGAGCTGGCTCAAATTAAAAGCTTTATCTCCTACTAGCAGACGTTGTGAGGGTTCAATTCGATCGAGCCAGTAAATTTTTTTCACCCTTAGTAATGTAACGATCGATTACTTAGTACTACTAATCTCTGAATGTTGTTAACCTTCCCGTTTCTAAATTACAAACAAGCTATAAAATATAACGCTGCTCCTTCTATCTTAGATATGAGTAATTATCCGATCGTAAATCATTGTGCCTCCCGATCGATCGGGAGGCAAAAATCAAGAAAAATCCCCAAGAGGAAATACAGAAAGATCCAGACAGCTTTCACGCTAAACTTTATACTGAAATACTTAACCTATAAATTTTATAACGTTTATTGTGGCTATCTGGATTTTTCTAAATTCCTTGTAGCTGTTGCATCAGCATTTGTTTTGCCTAAAAGAATAAGTAAACTTCCAATATTGGGTTGGTATTGATGCAGCAAACTACTAACATAGCTCCAGGCGCTAAACTAACTCGACGCTACCAAATTATCTCTAAACTCGGACAAGGGGGATTTGGCAAAACTTTTTTGGCTCGAGATCTTTACTTTCCTGGCGATCGCATTTGCGTTGTCAAACAGCTCAAACCGCAAATTAATTCCCTATCAGCTAAAACAGCAAAACGCTTGTTTGAAAATGAAGCTAAAATTTTGTGCCAGCTGGGAAATCACAGTCAAATTCCTCAACTTTATGCCTATTTTGAGGAAGATGGGGAATTTTATTTGGTTGAAGAATATATTGAAGGTCACGACCTATCTGAAGAACTATCTAATTTTCCCCAAAAAGACGAGGAAGAAAAAGTCATTACTTTAATACGAGAAATTCTGGAAATATTAGAATTCGTTCACCAAAATAAAGTCATTCATCGCGATATTAGTCCTCGTAATATCATCCGCAGAAAAAGCGATGGCAAGTTAGTTTTAATTGATTTTGGTGCTGTTAAAAAAATTACTTGCGATCTAAATCGCCAAGAAAAAGCATATACTATTGCCATCGGTACTCCTGGCTATCGTCCTAGCGAACAAGCTAGCGGCAAGCCAAAATTAAGTAGCGATATTTATGCTGTAGGAGCGATCGCTATTCAAGCTCTGACAAGTCGTTTACCTCACACCATACCAACTGATAAGAAAACTGGAGAAATTAGCTGGCAACCAAGAGTGAAAATTAGTCGTCAGTTATTTCGATTTATTAATACTATGGTGCGCTACGATTTTAGAGATCGCTATAAGTCTGCAACAGAAGCACTCGACGCTCTTAATAATTTATATTCTACCAATATACCCACTTTACCAGCACCTGAAGTCGAACCCATAACCGATCGCCCAGACATACCTCACTTTTTGGCTTCTTGTCTGTCGCGCATATTCATCTTATTTTTCATAATTGGCATCGGTACTACAGGTTTTGTCTCTATCGATCGCTGGAAAACTTCTAGTAAAGCAGCACAATTATACAAACAAGGTCAAACTTTTTCTCAATCTCAACGCTATGAAGAAGCACTTCAATCTTACTATTTGGCTGTAGAAATTACTCCTAATTACCAGCAAGCTTGGAAAGGTCAAGGAGACGCGCTACAAAATTTAAAACGCTATGAAGAAGCTATTAATGCTTACGACAAAGCTATTCAAATTCGCTCTGATTATTGGGAAGCCTGGATGGCTAAAGCTGTACTCCAAAAAAAATTAGGCAAGCAAAAAGATGCCATTGAATCTTTCAAGGGAGTGACTCAAATTAAACCAGATTACCTAGAAGCTTGGCAAGAATTGACTTCTTTACAGCTCGAACAAAAGCAATATTCTCAAGCTGTTACTTCTTTCGATCGAATCAATGAATTACAACCTGATGATGCTGGATCTTGGTATCAAAAAGGTTTGCTTCTCCATAAATTGAAAGACTATCGAGGTGCAATTAATTCTTTCGATCGTGCTGTTGAAATTAAACGAGATGATTATCGTTTTTGGTATCAGCGAGGCAATTCTTTGACGATGTTAAAACGGTATCAACAGGCGATTAGATCCTATCAAAAAGCACTGCGATACAAACCTAATTTGTACCAAGCACGCTACAGTCAAGGGATGGCTTTTATTTCTTTAAAAGACTATCAAAACGCTATTGCGGCTTTCGATCGCACTGTAAAAATTAAACCAAACTACTCGAAAGCTTGGTATCATCGCGGCTGGTCTCTTCATCAGCTTAAAAAATTTCACTCGGCAATTTCTTCCTATAACAAAGCTCTTAAATACAATCGCAATTATTATCAAGCTTGGTACAATCGCGGCAATTGTTATTTCAATTTGAAAAAATATTCTCAAGCTCTTGCTGACTACGATCGCGCTCTGAAAATTAAACCAAATTACCCAGAAGCTTGGTACTCTAAAGGCAATACTCTTTTGAAATTAAAAAGATTTAAAAAAGCAAATTATGCTTTCTCTCGCGCTTTACACTACAAGCCAAATTACCCAGAAGCTAAGCAAAAGAAAAGGCGATCTCTTCGCTTATCTGAAATTATAGGAGATTAATCCTCTTGTTTTTCTCTGAGAAATTTATTATTATGTATGTGGTAGAAAAGGTGTGCGCCAGCGAAGTAGATTGACAGAGATATTTTTGACAAACTAGACTTAAAAAGTAAAAGAATTACAAGATAAATTTCAGATACCCAGTTAAAGTTCGATCGATAGAATAAGAGCTTTTAGGTATTTGGGGCGATCGATTATGAGTGATATTCCAGCAGAGTTTCTAGAAAAGATTCAAGAAGCTAAAGACAAGCAGCTTGAGGAATTAAATTTATGTGGGAGGAGATTGTTAATACCAATTCTCGAAAATAACGAGAGACTTAGGGAACAGGGAATAGGGAATAGGGAATAGGGAATAGGGAACAGAGGGATTTGAGCTTTTTTTATTAATAAAAACTATTTCTTA